>DATHIE010000811.1:0-15771 GCA_035316905.1 Chryseolinea sp.
CACGCGCAATCGTGTTGGAAAAGGGATCTGTAAGGATAGCTATAGTAAATGTCGATAACCTCGGATGGACCGCTGCCCTTGGTGACCGGTCAAGAGCTTTGATCAAAGGAATTCCTCCTGAAAATATTTTAATTGGAAGTACACATACGCACAGTGCGCCTGATGCTTACGGATTCCCTGACGAAAAAGGAAAGTCTCTCGCTGATCTAGCCTACCTGGACGACTGCGTCAAAAAGATCGCAGATGCGGTAAACGAAGCAATAAAGAAGCTCGAGCCGGCAACGCTAAAAACTGCCGTTGGTGAAGCTAAAGGAAAGATCGCTTACAACTACTACGCAGAACAATTGTATGATCCCCGGTGCGGCGTTATTCAGGCAATTGGAAAAAGCAACGGTAAGGTTATTGCAACGCTGGTGAACTATGCGATCCATCCTGAAGTGATAGGCTCCGGGCGCGGAATACTCAGTCCTGATTTGTGTGGACCGTTGTATGATCGCATCGAATCTAAAGTCGGAGGAATTGCACTCTTTATGAACGGTGCCCAGGGTGGTATGGTCACGGCCGATAATCGAGTTGCAGAAGGAAAAGAAGCGGGCACCTGGGAAGAATGCATCCGTATCGGAAACCTTCTTGCCGATGAAGCTCTTCGAATTGTTGAGAAGGCAGAAGCGACATCTGATCCTTTGCTTACATGTTCATATCGCGATATCCGCTTTCCGGTGGACTCTGAAATGATGCGCTATATCCTTAACAATTCTCCTGTGAAGATGACATCTGTCAAAGATAACGTAGTGACTACCCGGTTGAACTTTCTCGAGATCGACAAGGCAAAGGTTCTGACAATTCCTGGCGAAGCCCTTCCGAACATTGGATTTTACATTAAACGCAACATGAACACCGATCAGCCGTTTCTGTTCGGCCTCACAAACGACGCGTTTGGTTATATCCTGACTAAGGTTGACTTCAACAGCTTTAAACGTTACGAATATGTGAGCCGTACCAGTCTTGGCGAAATGACCGGCGAGATCTATATAAGCGAAGTATTGGCGTGGATGAAGGAAATGTCCGCACAAAAACAGACGAAGAAATAAAGCATCCATTAAGGTATAAAACAAGATGATCAAAAGACATATTTTACGAATTCTAACGATACTATCACTGTCCGTCATTTCCATTGTCACAAATGCGCAAACGCAGTTGACACCTCAAATGGCATTGCAGAGTTATCTGAACAACGGCGACAAATCGTTTCGCTGGGAATTGAAAGAATCATATGTGCTGGGTGACGTTAAAGCATATGACCTTTTGCTGACCTCACAGCAATGGCACGAGTTCGTGTGGACACATCAGCTGACTATCCTGGTTCCGAATGAAAACTTGTATGATGGCGCTCTTCTTTTTATTACCGGAGGCAGCAACAAAAAAGGGATTCCAAACTGGAAGGGAAAGGACGACAAATTCCTGGTGGAGCTTGCTACGCTGTCGAAGAAAAACAAGGGCATTGTCGCTCTCTTACGTCAAACTCCGAACCAGCCGGCCTATGGCGATCTGACTGAAGACGCGTTGATATCTTTTACGCTGCATAACTTCAAGGAGGATGGAGACTATTCATGGCCGCTGTTATTTCCGATGGTTAAGAGCGCTGTGCGGGGAATGGATGCCGTTCAGGAGTTTTCCAGGAAGACATTAAACTATAGTGTAAACCGATTTGTGGTTTCCGGCGCTTCAAAACGCGGATGGACAACCTGGCTAACGGGAGCGAGCGACAAAAGGGTAGTTGCTATTGCTCCGATGGTGATTGATATTCTTAACATGCCCGTTAACCTCGACTACCAAGTGAAGATGTGGAAAGATTACAGTGTGCAGATAGAGGATTATGTAAAACTCGGTATACCTCAAACGGCCAGCACCGAAAAAGGTGCAGCGATCACGGCAATGGTTGACCCTTACTCTTATAGAAAAAAATTAACAATGCCTAAAATGCTTTTTATGGGAACAAACGATGAATATTGGACCGTCGATGCCATTAAACATTATATCGACAGTATTCCGGGAGAGAACTTTGTTCACTATGTCCCGAACGTTGGACATGATCTCGGTGACAAAAAACAGGCATTGGCTGCCTTAAGTGCGTTCTATGGACACACGCTAACAGGTAAGCCTTATCCATTGTGCCAGCCTTCATTGTCTTATACTAAAAAAGAGATCAAGCTTAAAGTTAATGCAACGCCTGATATGCTTGTGGATGCGATCCTGTGGTCAGCAAACTCCACGGATACAGACTTCAGAAATGAAAAGTGGGAAGGCAAAAGCCTTGAGCTAAAGAAGAAAACGCCTGTCGTGTCTACTACGCAGCCGTTTCCTGCCAGCGGCTACCGCGCTTTTTACCTGGATCTCAAATATAAAGACCCTAATGGCGGCGAGTACACAGAAAGTACGCGTATGTATGTAGCCGATGACGATGAAGTGTTCGTGAAATAAATTCTTCGAGAGTGCAACGTTACCGTTATACTTTTTTTTTACTTGTCGTTTGTTCCCTTGCATGGGGACAACAACGTGCTGATGCGATCAGGAGAACTTTCCTTGATGCGTCGTCCCACGAGGTTTTGGTAGCATCGCATCGTGCGACCCACAATGTCTACCCTGAAAATTCTTTAAAAGCAATACAGGAATCGATCAGGCTCGGCGTCGATATCATCGAGATCGATGTGAAAGTCTCAAGTGATGGAATTCCGTTTCTGATGCACGATCGTACCATGGATCGCACGACAACTGGAAAAGGTGATCCGGAAGAATTGACATGGGAAGAGCTTCAAAAACTCTCTATTGTAGATAAGGGTAAGAAAACTTCGTACAGGATTCCTTCATTGGAAGCAGCGTTGGAACTCGCTGACGGTAAAATACTGGTCGACCTTGATCTGAAGACTGACCGGCTTGATAGAATAATCGAAGTGGTCAAGAGACTTGACATGAAAGAATCAGTTTTTTTCTTTGAGGATGACTACACTGCATTGTCACACATACAGTCAGCAGATAAAGATTTTATGATCATGCCCCGCGCGCAATCCGTCGGACAGGCTGACACAGCCATTACAATGTTTGATCCGCCCGTTGTTCACATTGACTTTTCGTTTTACACGACTGAATGTGTTCAATTGATCAAAAACAGCAATGCTAGAATCTGGATCAACGCACTGGGAGATTGTGACAAAGACCTACTCGCTGGAAAAACGAAACAGGTCCTCAAAAAACTTCTGGGAAATGGTGCTACTATTATCCAGACCGATGAACCAAAGCTTCTGTTGATGGCACTTGAAAAGTATGGCTACCGAACGCCTTCTCGGTCGCTTGTAACGAAATGACAAAAATACTTTTCATTTTTCTTGTTCCTCTTTTTATCACGCTTCCCCTTAGCGTTGATGCTCAGGTTACCATTAAAAAAGCATTGCCCCTGATTTCTGCGCACCGTGGTGCGTCGCGGCTGGCTCCTGAAAATACCGTGGCCTCATTTGTAAAGGCGATAGAAGCCGGTGCCGATTTTATAGAAATTGATGTACGAACCACTTCTGATGGACAGCAAGTGATTGTTCACGACAAGTCACTGAAACGAACTACAGGCCTTAATGCGTTGGTGAGTGATAAGGATTATGCAACTATCACTGCGTTGTCCGCAGGCGATTGGTTCGGAAAGGATTTTTCAAACGAGAAAGTACCGACGCTAGAACAGATATGTGTGCTGGTGAATGCCGAGAATAAGCGTCTAAACCGTGATGTCAAGCTTTATGTGGATTGCAAAGCGATCGATGCATCGAAAGTTACTTCGCTTTTGAAGAAATACGAGCTGATCGATTCTGCGGTTTTTTATGGTGATGACAAAACATTGAATGATATCAAGAAACATTTTGATCGAGCGCGGGTCATGCCGGCTTTTCACGGCACGAAAGAAGCGGATGAACTAATAAGAAAATTAAAACCCTTTGCTCTTGATGTTCCCTACGGCAAACTTGATAAGGCAACAGTTGCTTTCATTCACGGCAAGGGAATAAAAGTGTTTTCCGATCTTTTGGGTAATGATGATCGGCCCGAATCTTACCTTAAGGCGATAGAGTACGGAATCGATCTTATTCAAACAGATGACGTGGATGCCGTACGAAGGATTTACGAAGAATTTCAAACTCACGAAAAATGAAATGGTTTATTTTATTCGGTTTTAGTATTGTAACTCTTGTGAGTTGTCAACAGCAGGCAATTGATGATACGAGGTTTCGTTCTGATATAATTTTTCCATATCAGGAGGAGCACGTTCATGGTTCCACACTAGTGAACCTGCCGAACGGCGATGTATTGTCCGCATGGTTCCAGGGATCAGGCGAACGTTGGGCTGACGATGTTCGCATCATGGGTTCACGTTTGGTCAAGGGCGACACAGCCTGGTCGCGGCCCTTCGTGATGGCTGACGTTAATGGATTCCCTGATATCAATCCTATACTTTTCATGGATAAGAAGGAACGTCTTTGGCTAATGTGGTATCCGGTGCTGGCGAACCAATGGGAGACTTCTATTCCCATGTATCGCATCAGCGAAAACTACAATGCGCCTGGCGCACCCGTTTGGTCCTGGCAGGAAGTTCTTTTTGTGAAGGTGGGCGACAAGACTGAACGCGGAATTCAACCGAATGACTTGTTTGTAAAAGAAGTAAACGATCAGCTAAAGTTGTACGAGGAATATCTCAAGTCAACACTGATGCCTTCATACCCGGATAGTATGAAACATGCACTCCTGAAGGAATGGGATCGATACGAAGTAAAAATGGACAGCTTGTCAAAAGGAGAAAACATGATCCGTTCTGGCAGGATGAAAACGGATAATGCCGAATCATCTGGGCAACTAGGTTATCCGTTAACCCGCCGACTCGGATGGCAGACAAAGAACAAAGCGATATTCCTCGGTGACCGTATGATTGTACCGTTGTACTCCGATGGTTTTGATTGCTCACTTTTCGCGATCACTGACGATGGAGGTCAAACCTGGTCTTATAGTAACCCGGTGCTGGGAGGAGCGGGAATACAGGCAACTATTGCTATTGGGAAAGACAGTCTGTTAGTAGCTTACCTCAGAGACAATGGACCACCTCCAAATCGGATGCAGCGAACTGAATCCAGGGACAAAGGTCTTACATGGACGATCGCTAAAGATGACATACTTCCTAATCCGGGCGCAGGCTTCGACATAGTTACTTTAAGTACTGGAGAGTGGGTCATGGTGTTCAATGATACTGAAAATGGAAGACATAATCTGTCCGTTGCCGTGTCCGACGACGAAGGAAAGTCCTGGAAATGGAAGAAGAGTATTGAAAACGACAAGAGTGAAAAACCCACATCGAGTCATTATCCCGCCATTATAGCGGATTCGCGAAACCGCATATACATAACATACAGTTATCATCGTAACGATATTAAGCCGGGAAGAACAATCAAATACGTTTCGTTCCCTGTCAGCTACCTGAAGAATGAATAGAAAGAATTAGTATGAAGCAAAAACAAACCATAGTTTCCTGTTTGATCGTTGCCATGGCGCTTGGAACAGCGTGGGCGATACGGGGAAAATTCGGACATGAACAAGGTGCGGCATGGGCAGGTGGAATTGGAAGCCTTGCACTCATCCTGGTTGCAAAGCGCAAAGATTGGTACGATAAAGTTTTCAAGGTAGCACTAGCTGCCGCATTTGGTTGGGGCCTCGGTGGAATGATCAGCTACGGAGTGGTAGTTGGCTACGGTCGCGCCGATGATTTTATCAATGCATATTACGGGCTAGCAATGCTTTTCGTTATCGGAGCCCTTTATGGTTTTTTAGGCGGTGGATTGATGGGGCTTGTCCTGGTTGATTCAAAAGAATTCAAAGTCAAATGGCATACGTTGCTCGTGGAGATGCTGGCAGGTGCTCTGTTGGTTTATGCTTTTCTTATCAATCAATTGGAGTGGTTAATGACACCACCGCGGTCGGAATTGTGGGCCGCGTGCCTTGGTGCTTCCATTGCCCTTGCCTGGTATATTGTACGTCATAAACAACAGGCAGTTATTAAGGTCGCCGTGTGGTCGGCGTTAGGTGCCGGCTTCGGCTTTGCATTTGGAAACTTCCTGCAGGTGTTGGGAACAAATTCAGGTCTTCCTTTTAACTTTTGGAATATTATGGAATACTCCATCGGTTTCTTCGGCGGACTCGGAATGGCATATGGTACGTTTACATCAGCGTGGCCGTTGGTAGAAGCTGGGAAGAATAAGACATCGAATCTTGTTCCTATGCTATTATTGTTGGTGTTTGTTCCGTTCATTTTATGGCAACAATCTTTTGTAACTGAAAAACTTGATTTTCTGATTGAGCTTGGAGGCAATAGTAATACGATACTGACATATCAGATCATAAGTTTCGTCACGATAGCTGCAGTTGCGGTCTTTCTGTTCTCGCGATTCTACAGCGCGACATATACTTATGAATCGGTGAGGACTATTTTCATAATTTACCTGGGATCATATACATTCCTGAGCTTTTTGCTTACTGGCATGTTGAAACATCCTATCGAACAATACCTTTACCTGGTCAACATTGCCGCTATACTTTTCATGTTGCCTTCGGTAAACAATACATTTGCTGTACAACAAGGTCAACCGAAAAAATGGCTAGCTGGATTTGGTATTGCGATGGTAATCCTGGCTGCACTGGCAATGATTGCGATTAACAGTCATGAAGTGTTGAAAGGAAGCCAAATACGATTTTGATGTGTACAAATGATATTCACGTTAGCACTGAATGATATTAACCAAACAAAAAACTTGAGCCTTATGAAAAACGATCTGGCTATTAACGGCGGAAACAAAACAGTAACGCGAAGCTTTACATGGCCCCTGTTTGACGAGAGCGATGTTCAGGCTGTCACTGAAGTAGCTCGCAGCGGCCAGTGGGGTAACCCCGACTGCAAAGGTCTCGTGGAGAAATTCGAAAAGGAATTCGCCGACTTCTGCGGATCTAAGTATGCGATCGCATGTGTGAATGGTTCCGTCTCTCTTCGGCTTGCACTTATTGCCTGTGGTGTTAAGCCCGGTGATGAGGTGATCGTTCCACCGTACAGTTTCATTGCTACAGCGTCGGTTGTAATCGAGGCCAACTGTGTTCCCGTTTTTGTAGATATTGATCCGCTCACCTATAATATTGATCCATCAAAAATCGAAGCGGCAATAACGAAGCGCACAAAAGCTATTATTCCAGTTCACTTTGCCGGACAGGCTTGTGACATGGATCGGATCATGGATGTCGCTAAAAAGCACAACCTGTATATCATTGAAGATGCCGCTCACGCTCATGGAGGTGAATACAAGGGAAAGAAGCTCGGAAGCATCGGACATGCAGGATCGTTCAGCTTTCAATCATCAAAGAATCTGAACTCCGGGGAAGGTGGTTTGGTCGTCACCGATGATGAAAAGCTTTATGACATGATGAACTCGTTGCGCAACGTCGGCCGTGTAAAAGGCGGACAGTGGTATGAGCATCATAACGCAGGCTGTAACTATCGTATCACACAATTTCAGGCTGCGTTACTTTCAAGCCAGCTTAAGCGTCTCGATGAGCAAACGCGTCTTAGGGACAAGAATGGAAAATACCTTACAGACCTGTTAAAGTCCATCGACGGTATAACTCCGTTGGGCCGTGGATACGGGGAGACTTTACACACTTATCACATCTTTATCTTTAAGTATGACAAGACAAAGTTTAATGGATTGTCAAAGAAGGAATTTGCCGACATGCTGACAGCTGAGGGTGTTCCATCCTTCATGGGATATCCCAGGCCGCTTTATGAACAGCCGCTGTTCCAGCAAAAGAATTTCATGTGTTATGCAATTCCCGATGATGTAGATTATTCCTCCGTGCATTGTCCAGTCGCGGAAAAGGCCTGCTACGAGGAGGCGGTGTGGATACTACAGCACGCGATGTTGGGAAGCAAGGAAGATATGGATCAGTTTGCGGCGGCGATTAGAAAGATTCAGCAGGCGAACCACCCCTAAATTCCCTCCAGGGACTTGTCTTTTGTTTTCTTATGCACAATCTACTTGAGTGTTGGTTGTTGATATATTGAGTGTTGAGTGTTTTCGTTCCCGATTTGCTTCCGCTTGACGCGATCATGCGCTGAATAACACTCAACATTCAACACTCAATAAAACAACACTCAAGGATTGTTTACCAAATAATGTCACCATATACCCCTAGAGGGGGCCAGGGGGTGGTTGCACAGGGGCGTGCTACGCCGATTGCTTCGCAACCACATGCTTCTTCCTGTACTCCATCGGAGTTACTCCCTTGATCTGTTTGAATTGACGGGCTATATTTTTGCTGTCGCTCAATCCGAGGTCAAGTGCAATTTCAAAAATCGTCATGTCGGTTTCCAGAAGTTTCTGTGTGAACTTCTCGATCCTCTGATTGTAGATGTACTCGTACACAGGATATCCTGTAGTTAGCATGAATCGTTTTTCGAGTGATCTTCTGGAAAGAGGAACTTCCCTCAACACCTGATCTACTTTTAGATTCTTATCGAGATTTCCGTGAATGTACTTCAGTGCGTTTACTACGTACTTGTCTTTACTTGCAAATACATCGGTTGACTGACGCGTCACGACCTGTGTTGGCTTGACAATGACGTCGGGTGAGGAAAGAACCTTGTTCTTTATCATCTTTTCCATCAGCCTCGCAGCTTCATATCCACCTTTTTCCGTATCGAGTTCAATGCTGGATAACGCGGGGTCTGAAAGATCGCATATCATTTCGTCGTTGTCCACGCCAAGTACTGCAATCTCATCCGGAATACGGATGCCTGCATGCCTTGCAGCTTCCGTTATATGGTGCCCCTGGTTGTCATCGCAAGTCAAAAGAGCGATCGGTTTCGGAAGGGACTTAAGCCATTCGCTTACTGCTGATGGTTTATAATACCACATATCAGCAGTTTTTGAATCTTTCAATTGATAATTATGTACGGTGTATCCAGCCTCCTGAATTCGCTCCTCAAATCCCTCAGCGCGTTCACGTGACCATACAATGTTGTTGAAACCATAGAAAGCAAAGTTCTTGAAGCCCTTTTTTAAAAAGTATTCAGCAGCAAGCTTTCCTGTTTCGTTATATGCTCCGGTAATGTTAGGAATGTCGGTAAAACGCTCTTTGAAATCCTGGGCAATAACAGGAATTCCAGCGCGTGTGAACTTATTAACTTCTTCGTCATTGTAAAACTGACCGATAATTCCATCAGCGTCCCATTCTTTAGCCCATCGCAGGATGCCATCAATTCCGATGGTCTCACGGTAGTAAGCCGGCATCTTGCAAAAAGTCCACGGTCCATGATCTTTTGAGTAACGGGTAATTCCGCGCAGAAGATTCTTGCCATACTCTTCTGAAAAATCACTTAATAGAATCACTTTGATCATACGAATATGTTTAAGGTAATGAGTTCTCGATTTTCTTAACGTCGTAGCATGATCGGGTCACTTAAGGATACTAAGGGGTTCTCTTTTTTCAACTGTGTGACTGAAAAAAGTAGTTTCTTTTAATTTTTTCAAAAGATTTTCACTCTCCTGACTTGTAAGCCCTTTCAATGGCTTTCTCACTTTTCCGCAGTCAACTCCAACAAACTTCATGACCTCTTTGCCTGCGGCGATCCCGTTGTATTGAAGAAGAACCTTGTAGATCGCATCCGCTTCACCTTGTAGTTTAGTTACCTTCCTCAGATCGCCTTCATGATACGCTTCCAACATTTTACGATAGACATGTGGCATATAATTATAAGTGCTGCCCACATACCGGCGATTGCCTGCGGTATAAAGCATCATAAACGTTTCGTCTGTTCCCCAATAGAGAGAATATTTATCTTTTGCAAAATGTATGCAGTGCTGGTAGTCGACGATGTCCGTGAAGCTGTTTTTTAAACCTGCAAAGTTTGGAATGCGTTTGCTGGCCAGCTCCATAAAGTCGATTAATGGAAGATTCACGCCCGTTAGCGATGGAATATTGTAGTAGTAGAAAGGTGTTTGCGGTGCAGCCCCTGCAACATATAGACACTGCTCCACTAGATCCTCAACAGATTTTGGACGGAAATAAAAGGTAGAAACCATTACTATTCCGTTGACACCTTGCGACTGCGCATGCTCGGCCATCTGTGCCGTTTCATACAAGTTGCAGCTTCCTACGTGTGCAAAGATCTTGAAGTCACTGTGCTTGGTGTTTCCGCGGTGCTCAATCCACGCCTCAACGAGACGTTGGCGTTCGAGAACGCTTAAAGACATACATTCTCCTGTAGTTCCGTTGAGGAAAATGCCGTCCGCGCCAGTTTGGATAGAGTGGTGAAATAATTCCGGTATCCTCTCATAATGTATAGATCCATCATCGAACATCGGCGTGAAAACTGCATTCAAAATTTCTACAGGGTACGATTTCATTGTTTATTCAGTTCTTTTTGTCTCTAATTGTCGGGAGCAAATTGGCCATCCTCAGGGCCTCAATCAATGGAGGGCATTACTAAAAAGATGTATAAAATTCTGGTTCGGTTCGAGTTGCGGTTATATATTGCGTGTGTTGTTAAAGCCGGTTTTTCTATTAAATCGAGGGAATTTCATGCAGATCCAGGACAACTCACCACATCATCGCTACTGTGTAATTCCGCAAAGTGTTCGAAAGCGATTACTTCAGCACCCTCTTTGCAGTAACCTTTTTGTTACGGAGATAGGCTATGAGGACGATACTCATTTTCGCCCTTCGACAAAAGGAGAAACGATAAACCAGTACCTGCTTGTTTACGTCGCAAAGGGTGAGGGATCTTATAGTGCGCTTAAGAAAGAGTACGCTGTTGATGAAAATGATTTTTTTGTTCTGCCAGCGAAATTTGCTGAAACATTAAAAACGTCGGTTGAAAATCCATGGAGTATTTTCTGGGCTTACTTTTCCGGAAGTCAGGCTCCTAAAGTTGTTCAACATCTGATGGGAAAAGGATATGCACCGCGAAAAGCAAAACCATTGGTCGGTAGGGTGGCGCAATTCAATGACATTCTTCATCACCTGGAGTTAATGGAGAACATTGAGAACCTGGTGTACGCTAATAGTCGTTTTTATACATTCCTGTGTTCATTCCGACTTATGGTGTTGTCGGCGAGGAAGTATGGAAAAAAAGATGGCGTGATTCAGAGCATGGAATTCATGCGTGAGAATATTAACAATATGATCACGTTGGAAGATTTAGCTGAGGTGGCTGGCCTTTCGGTGTCGCACTATTGTGCAGTATTCAAACAAAAAACTATGCAGACACCGATGCAGCTATATACAACAATGAAGATACAGCGTGCTTGCCAGTTATTGCAAAGCCGCAACCAAACGATCAAAACTATTGCATACACGCTTGGATTCTTCGATCAATATCATTTTTCCAAAGTGTTTAAGCAGGTAATGGGCGTTGCTCCGAAGAGTTTCAGGAATAAAGGATCTAAGGGAAACCGAAGTGCAGTGGACTAGGCTGCTCTTTATCCGTTATCCGTTAATCGTTAAACGTTAATGGTAGTGTGGGTGTGGGCGTGGGGTGTTAACCGCAGAGACGCCAAGACACTAAGTTTTCGCTAAAGGCTTGCGTTTCCTCTGTGTCTTCGCCCCGAATTCTCGGGATTAACACGCTCTCACACTCGCCTTATACCCTATACCTCTATACCCGCAGAATGTCCCATTTTTGAGAGTTGGTGAATGACGGACCTAGACTAATTTTTGATTTCCAATTTCGTGCAGCATCCGATGGAAATCAGATTTGCCGCATTTTGAGGTATCTTCGTCGCTAAAGGTGAATGGTAATTGATTGATAAAACTCAATCTTTATATTTCCAAACTTCATGACCCACACCCACACCCACGATTAACGGTTAACGAATAACGATTAACGGCTAGAAAATGAAGCAAAACACTTTCATAGTACTTTTAATATTCCTGATCTTTGCAGTTATTTCTTTTCTTACCAATATCCTTGGGCCTCTGGTGCCAGATATCATTGAAAGCTTTGACCTTAGTATTGGACTCGCAGGATTTTTGCCGTTTTCCTTTTTTGTGGCCTATGGTGTAATGTCTATTCCATCGGGTGTATTGATCGAGAAGTATTCGGAAAAAACTGTTTTGATCGCTGGGTTTGTTCTTGCGACAATCGCTGCATTATTGTTTGCTATGGTGCCGACATTTCAGATCGCTTTGATATCGTTGTTTTCGATCGGTATAGGAATGGCTATGCTTCAGGTGGTTATTAATCCTTTGCTTCGTCATACAGGCGGTGAACAGCATTTTGCTTTCAATTCTGTGCTTGCCAATTTTTTCTTCGGAGCTGCCTCTTTCGTAAGTCCGCTGTTGTATAGCACAATGGTCAGTAACATCCATAGTGATAATTCCAGTGCATTCATTTTACTGTTTAATCAACTTGTTTCACCAGAGCTGAAGTGGGTTTCATTGTATTGGATCTTTGCAATTACTTGCCTTCTGATGATCGTGGTGATTGCGGTCATTAAATTTCCCAAAGTTGAATTGAAGGAAGACGAAAAAATTGATGTTGGAAAAGCGTTCAAAGAATTGCTGGGCAACAGAAATGTAATTCTCTACTTTATCGGCATTCTATGTTATGTGGGAACTGAACAAGGTATTGCAAACTGGATGTCAAAGTTCCTTCAACTATATCATGGTCTCGATCCCGCAACTGATGGTGCTACAGCTATATCGTATTTTTGGGGCCTGATCACGCTCGGATGTTTTCTGGGACTCTTCCTTATGAAGTTATTCGATAGCCGATCTGTTTTGGTGGTTTTTGCAGCTTCAGCAATTATTACGCTGACGCTTGCCTTGTTTGGTAGCGTTACTGTCTCAATCATTGCATTTCCTGCAGCAGGATTTTTCCTGTCCATAATGTGGTCGGTTGTATTTTCTCTCGGGATGAATTCGGTACCTCATCACCACGGAACGTTCTCGGGAATACTTTGCACCGGCATCGTAGGCGGTGCTTTGGTTCCACTTCTCATTGCAGGTGTCGCAGAGCTTGTGGGTCTTAAGTATGCTATGATGACCATGTATATCACTCTCGGTTATATCCTCAGCATAGGAATATGGGCGCGACCTCTCATTAATAATGCCACCGTCAAAAGCTGGGGCGAACTTTTCAAGTTCAGCACATCAGAATAAATTAAACATTTAACACCGGACAATAAATGAATTCGTTGCCGCTTATCGACATAACCATTATTGGGCTTTACCTTCTGGCAATGGTTGGAGTGGGTGTATATTTTTCCAGAAAGAATACCAGCACTGATCAGTTCACGAAAGCATCGGGACACATTCCCGGGTGGGCTTTGGGAATAAGTTTATACGCAACGTTCCTGAGCAGCAATACTTTTCTTGGTGTTCCGGGTAAATCGTTTGGAAGCAACTGGAACTCGTTCGTCTTTAGTCTTTCCATGCCATTCGCTGCATGGATTGCATCGAAGTATTTTGTTCCCTTCTACCGCGCCAGTGGTGAGATCAGTGCATACACACATCTTGAACATCGATTCGGGCCCTGGGCAAGGACGTATGCAATGGTCTGTTTTGTCTTCACGCAATTGGCGCGAATGGGTTCGATATTTTTCGGTATCGCACTCACGCTGCAGGCACTAACTGGTATAGACATGCGTACGATTATGCTCGTAAGTGGTATTTGTATCATTGCTTACACTATGCTTGGGGGAATGGAAGCCGTTATCTGGACAGAGGTTGTCCAGGGAATCATCAAAACGGTGGGAGCTTTGGTCGTTCTCGGAATCATCATATTTGAAATGGAGAATGGTCTGTCGGATATAATCACTATTGGTGCAACTGACGACAAGTTCAGCCTGGGAAGCTTTAGCATTATGGATTTCACAAGCTCTACGTTCTGGGTAGTTCTTCTTTATGGTTTCTTTATCAACCTGAATAATTTCGGCATCGATCAAAATTACGTGCAACGTTATCATACTGCGAAGAATGCAAAAGAGGCATCGCGAAGCATATGGTTGTGCGTCTACTGGTATCTGCCAGTATCAATGGTTTTCTTTTTTATTGGAACAGCATTGTACGCATACTTCCAGCAACACCCGGAATTGATCGAAACGGTAAAGCAACAAGTTGCACTCGAAAAAGGAATTTCGACTTCAGCGTTAACACCTGCGGATTACGGTGATAAAGTGCTTCCGCATTTTATGGTGACAAAAGTTCCTCGCGGACTTCTAGGATTGATAATCGCGGCAATTCTTTCGGCGGCCATGAGTACGATCAGCAGTGGCATGAACAGTAGCGCAACCGTTTTTCTAAAAGATATCTATCAGCGATTTATTGACCCCAATATCACGCCACGCAAAGAAATGCTCGTTCTTTATATTTCTACAGCAACAATGGGATTACTGGCCATCGTTACAGGTATTATTATGATTGGCGTTCAAAGCATACTTGACCTGTGGTGGCAACTGGCCGGTATCTTTGCCGGCGGAATGCTCGGCTTGTTTCTGCTTGGCATGATCAGCAGAACTGCAGGCAATGTTGAAGGCAAGATCGCAACGGCGATAGGAATAGCTGTGATCCTCTGGATGACGTTTTCAAATCTCCTTCCTCAGGAGCTTTCAGTTCTTCGTAACACTCTTCACTTGAATATGGTGATCGTAGTGGGTACGCTGACGATATTTTTATGTGGTGTGCTAATATCAAGATTCAAGGCAATGAGGAAGTAGGGTATAAGGTATAGGGTATAGGGTATAAGGATATAGAGCTATGGTGCAATGAGTAAGGATTTCGGGAATGCTCAATTAATGAAGAAAAGATTGAGAACGAAATGAATCCCGAAGGGATTCAAGCTTAATAGCCCGCCCCGATATATCGGGGCGGGTTACAGAAACATTTCATCCGGCGAACCCCAAAGGGGTTCAACAGGAATTTTGCAGTATGACTTTGAGTAAGTGTATTCAAGTCCCTGAAGGGGATTTAGGGGTAAATAAACAGGAGAAAATTAAATTATGATCAGTTTTTTGAAATCACCATTAACAGGCTCAACAGCAATAGCCGTAATTTTGTGTATGACAACCCTTTCAGGCTGTTCACAGTCTCAAAAAAACAATCTTCCCGCGTTGGCTAAAGTGGGTGAGGGTGCATTGATCTCTGCTGAACTTATTTATCCCCTGGACGGAAAGCCAACAGTCGAATGTCATGCTTCCACTATAGCGGAAATTGACGGTGGATTGATCGCGGCATGGTTCGGAGGTTCGTATGAAAGACATCAGGATGTAGGCATATGGGTAGCATTCTATGAAAAAGGACTGTGGTCAAAGCCTGTAGAAGTTGCGAATGGATTTCAACATGATTCGCTCCGTTATCCTACTTGGAATCCCGTTTTATTTAAGGCCACCAACGGACCGCTTATGCTGTTCTACAAGGTTGGACCCAACCCAAGAGAATGGTGGGGAATGTTGACGACCTCTGAAAACAATGGTCGTTCATGGTCGACACCTCGCAGATTGGGCAAAAATAATTCAATAGGCGACTTGTTGGGTCCGGTAAAGAACAAACCAGTTCAACTAAATGATGGAACTATACTTTGTCCCTCAAGTACGGAAGTCGAAAAGGGTGACAAGGACATATGGAAGGTTCACTTTGAGGCTACACGCGACTTTGGTAAAACATGGGAAGTGATAGGCCCAATAAATGACGGTGTTGCATTCGCTG
>DATHIE010000812.1:0-15249 GCA_035316905.1 Chryseolinea sp.
GAAAAGTTTATTCCACAACTCATCCTGATCATGTGTGGCGTACATATAAACCCAAGGCTGCTCGTTCGTACTTGAAGGAGCCCAGCGCGTCGCTTCGAATAGTGAACTGATCCTTTCAGGCTCAATAAGCCGAGGCGAGAAAGACCGCGTACTCTTTCTATTCTTGATTAGATCCAATATGGGATGTTCAAATTGATTTGACGTCTGCATTTTTTTGCCGATCCCTTCGAGCGCCAAGTTACCACTTTCGTGAATGTTTTTTTAAGGTAACCGGAAATTACCAGTCTTCCCGGTTATCCTTTTTAAGTTATTAGTGGCTGCTCTTTACTCCTCAATCAGGATGCCCATCTTTCCCATTTGGTAATCCCTCATTGCTTCCAGTATTTCAGTCTCGCTGTTCATCACGAATGGACCATGAGACACGACTTTTTCATTCAAGGGTTCCCCTGACAGGAATAACACGCGAGTCTCTTCAAGCGCTTCGATCGAAATCCCGTCGCCATCCTTGTTAAGCACCACCGCATTCAGGCTTTCCACCAAACCAAAACCGTCAACTTTGATTTTGCCATCTAACAGATAAATGAATGCATTATGAGTAGCCGGAAGAGGTATGGAAATCTTACCCCCTTTGTTAATGTATAGTGTAGCAGCGTTCACATCGGTGTAAGAGGGAATAGGCCCCTTTACCCCTAGCAATGTTCCCGAAAAGACTTTCATCAAAACTTTTCCGTCCTCAGTTTGGAAGGAAGGAGTTTCGGCTGCCACAAGAGGATAATACGCCGGTTGATCCATTTTGTGCGCCTCTGGCGTATTGATCCATAGTTGTATGATCTCCTGGCGTCCACCGATCTCATGAATATCATGTGGAGGGCGTTCACTGTGAATAATTCCCATTCCCGCATTCATCCATTGTGCTCCACCAGCATAGATAACGCTGTCATTACCACGGCTGTCGCGGTGATGAACGCCGCCCTTGAATATAAACGTTACCGGGGAAAATCCACGGTGAGGGTGCGGGCCAACACCTGCATGGTCCGGGCTTGTATTTTTAGGCGCCTTTAAGTCCGCGTGATGGAGTAACAGGAACGGATCGATTTGATCCACCCGTAGCGTAGGAAATGGTTGACGTACTGGTATCCCACCCATATCAACCATTTGCGCATACAACAATTGTGATACTGTCCTGTTTTTCATTTTATTATTTGACACTTCTCCCAAAGTGTATTTAAATGTTTTTCCCGCTGATTTTCGCAGATCAAAGACACGTCACGAAATTTAATCCGCGTGAATCAGCGTGGATTCAATCCGCGCCATCTGCGGGAAATTGCATTCCCTTTACGTCCTAATTTATCGGTACGTCGATCAACAAAACTTCTGCGTCAGTGTCTGCAGTGATGGATATTTTATCTGTATCCCAAACACCAAGTCCATCGCGCTTATTAAGCTTTTGTCCGTCAACGGTGACTTCTCCTTCTATAACAAATACATAAACGCCGTTGCTTGTTTTCTGCACTGTATACCCTCCGTTGAATCCTTTTGACAGGTTTCCCAGTGAAAACCATGCATCCTGGTTGATCCATAAAGAGTTCTCATTCTTTTCAGGGGATATTACTGCCTGAAATTTATTCTTGCGTTCTTCTGTCGCAAAGAGTTTCTGATCATACCTCGGTGTTATGTCGCGTTCTTTAGGGAAGACCCATATCTGCAAGAAGTTTACATCGTCATCTTTAGAAGCATTCTTTTCGCTGTGGGCGATTCCTGACCCTGCACTCATGATCTGCACTTCCCCCGATTTGATTATTCCTTGGCCACCGGTATTATCACCGTGTTGCAGCGCGCCCTTAAGGGGAATCGAAATGATCTCCATGTTATCATGAGGGTGTTGACCAAAGCCGTTACCCCCTTTTACAATGTCATCATTGAGTACCCTCAATAATCCAAAATGAACACGGGCTGGATCGTAATATCCGGCAAAACTGAATGTATGATGAGAGTCCAGCCATCCGTGGTTGGCGTGCCCTCTCGTGTCGGCTCTGTGCAATGTCGTTTTCATGTTATTTAGGTTTTTGATCCGTTTCAGGGGCTTTTACCCCTTCTGCATACTTATACGCAAGCGAACAAACAAAGATACATACAATTGTTGTATTTACCATTATTGCATATGATTTTGTTTTACTTCTACAAATATGAAACATATGTATTACATTCACGTTTGTAGAATTAATACTCTTTGGGAATTCAATGGACCCATTAAACATATGAAAGGAACATATATAGGAGAACTCGAAGAACTCATCCTGCTAACTGTTGGAGTGCTATACGGCAAAGCGTACGGTGTTGCTGTAATGGATGAGATTGCAAAGCAAACAGGACGAGATCTCAATATCAGTGCCGTGCATGCCGTACTGAAAAGGCTGGAGGAAAAGGGTATGGTCTCTTCCACAATGGGGGATCCTTCACCTGAACGTGGAGGTCGTCGTAAAAGAATTTTTCTTCTCACCGCAGCCGGAAAAAAAGCGCTTGAGGAAGCTAACGAAATACGCAATCAGCTCTATAAACAAATTCCGAAAGTTGCCCTACAATTTCAATGGGTCTGAAAGACGTGCATCCACCTAAATGGGCAGACCGATTTTTGAAATGGTACTGCCGTCCAGATCTCATTGAAGAGATTCAGGGTGATGTTCATGAAATGTTTTATCGCAAAGCGCCGGAAAACAAAAACTTCGCGAAGGCGCAATTCATTTGGAATGTTTTCAGATTCCTTCGTCTGAAGAATATCAGGAAACAAAAAAGAAATCACTATCGGTCAAACATTAGCCTCTCTATGTATAAAAGCTATTTTATTTCCGGGTTGCGAAATATCATGCGTAACCTGACGTCATCCTCCATTAATATAGTTGGTCTCTCTATCGCACTCGCGTGCGGCGTGACTATTTTTCTTTTAATCGACTCTTATTACAATCGGGATAAGTTTCATGAGAAGGGAGATCGCCTCTACCTGTTGATGAACAAAATGAAATCGGCTGATGAAGTTGAGAACTGGGCGCGATCACCTTATCTTCTTGGTCCGGCGTTGAGAGACGAGCACAATGCGATTGAATCGGTTGTACGCGTTCAGAGAGATCAGCTTTCCGTACGGCATGACGACATAGTATTCAATCAGCCCGTATGGTTCGTAGACCCAGAGTTCCTAAATGTCTTTAGCTATCATTTGCTACACGGATTACCGAACGCTCTGAATGATAGAAACAGCATTGTGCTCACAGAAGATATGGCGATAAAATATTTCGGACGCACGGACGTGATCAACGAAGAGCTTTCAATAAAATTTCCCAAAGAACAAAAGATCACCTTCAAGATCAGCGGTGTTCTCAAACGTATCCCTGATCAGTCGAGCATGGCCATCAACTTTTTAATTCCTATTCAAAATTGGGAAGATCATATGTATCCTGCGCCAAGTATTCAATGGCGAACATGGGCAGGCGCCACGTTTGTGCTTTTTCGCCAAGGCCACCAAACCAGCGAAGTAAATGCCGTTGTCGATAAATACATAAAAGTACAGCGCGAGGCAAACGACAAATTTCAGATACAGTCTATTGAATGGATTCCCATCGGCCAAATGGGTGAACGGAGCTACGACATTGTCCATGCCTTATCCTGGAGCAATATCCCGGCAGCAATGATAGGACTTGGATTTATTTCGATCGCTTTGGTATTGTTAGCATGCTTTAATTATATGAACGTGGCTGTCGCATCTGTATCCACTCGTCTGAAGGAGATTGGAATCAGGAAGGTGATTGGTGGTGGAAGAAAAGAGATCATTCAGCAGTTCCTCGTTGAAAACACAGTCTTGTGTGCATTGGCTCTTGGTATCGGAACAGTCATCGCCGCCACGATACTGTTACCTGGGTTTAATTCCCTCTATCCGATATACATCCCATTTGAATTTTCCTCGAACGGCTCCATGTTTGCTTTCTTTGGTGGAGTTCTTCTACTCGTCGCTCTCATTTCGGGAGCTTACCCTGCTCTTTATGTTTCTTCGTTCAACGCGATAAAGATTCTGAGGGGGAAGGAAAAATTTGGCAGCAAAAGTTTATTAAGCAAGTCATTGCTCACCTTTCAATTTATACTTTCATTCACCACTATCGTCGCTTGCCTTGTATTCATTAACAGCAGCCATTACTTTGAAAAAAAGGATTGGGGATACGAACATGATCAACATATATATACCGCTGTAAAGAACATCGAACAGTACAATGCATTAAAGGACCTTGTTTCTCAACATAGGGACATAGTAAGTTATGCAGGGTCGGAAAGCCACATCGGGGAAACCATACACTACACGAACGTCAACGTGGGACCGGAGCAGGTGAATGTCAGTCGGTTTGAAGTGGGTTTCAACTACATGGAGACGATGAATATACATTTACTACAGGGACGATTTTTTGATGAAACGATAAGTTCAGACAAAAAGGAATCGGCAATTGTAAACGAAGCGTTTGTCCGTAAAATGGGATGGAAAAATCCACTCGGACAAACTTTTGATTTTGATGACATCAAATGGTATGTCATTGGTGTAGTGAAAGATTTTCATTACAAGGAGTTTTACTACGAAGTTGATCCTACGATGATTCATATTGGCCCTGAGGAAAAGTACAAGTATCTTGTAGTAAAAGCGGCAGCGGGCTCAGCGATTGAAGTATCAGATTTTATAAAGAAGTCGTGGAAGTCTGTAGCCCCTGATGATCCTTACGAGGGTGCCTTTCAGGATGAGGTCTTTGAGCAATTTTTTAATTCGAACAGGTCGAACGACAAGATCATGTATTTCCTGTCAGCTGTAGCGTTGGTGTTAGCGTGTATGGGACTTTACGGACTAGTGTCCTACAATCTCACGCGAAGGCTAAAAGAGTTCAGCGTTCGAAAGGTCTTCGGCGCGAGTTTGTTTCAAATCTTCCGATTAATGAACCACGATTATCTTTGGATAGTATTGATCGCCTTTACACTAGGTGCACCACTTGGTTTTTATATGATGGGCTTGATGATCCGCGCGGCATATCCGGAAGAAATTCCCATTAGCCTGTGGCCATTTGTGATTACAATCTTAACGATGGTGTTGACGGTTGCGTTTACAATCGGGACACAGCTGAAGCGTATTGCAAAAGAAAATCCGACGTCGACTTTGAGAAACGATTGATCAATCGAGGCCGTTGTTTAAGAGTGAAAAATTCTTGAGTGTCGAGTGTTTCATAATCGGAGACTGTGAGTTTCAAAAAACACTCAACAATCAATATGTCAACACTCAGGTATTGTCTGCTCGCGACAATAAAGGATGGCTAGTATTATCAACTGCCCCTTAGCTTGTCCATTATCCGATTCAACTCCTGGGCTTCCGGTTTTGAAATTACCTTCAACGTCTCAATCCAGGACTCAGCTTCAACGTCAATCTTTTTCAGCACTGCCATCCCCTTGTCTGTGATTGAAATATCCACCTGCCGACGGTTACTCTCACATATCTCACGCTTCAATAAACCCTTCTGCCTTAACTTCTCCACCAGTCTTGTCGCATTACTGCTCTTGTCTATCATTCTGCAGGTCACATCTGCCAACATTAACGCTTTTGGATGACTACCTCGTAAAATGCGCAACACATTATATTGTTCAGGGGTGATCCCATGTGGTTTAAGCCTTGAGGAGTTTATGTTGTATAGCCAGCTTGCGGTAAACAATATGTTCACTGCGGTTTTTTCAAATTCATTATGGAATTTCTCCTGTTTGATATCTTGTTCGAGCGACATAGCCATAAAAGTACACTCAATTATTGTATATACAACGTTTTCTGTTGTAAAGTTTCAGGATCACCCAAAAACACTCATTTCTCCTAATTATTTAACTTTAGAATACTTAGATAAAGTGCAATGATTGAGTTCACAACAACGATTCACAAGTTTGATAAAAAGGGTGAAAAGACTGGATGGACCTACATTGAAATCAGCGCATCCCAGGCAGGTAAAATAAAACCAGGGTACAAAGTCGGCTTCAGAGTAAAAGGAAGTTTGGATGAATGGTCATTCGAAAAGCTCGCCTTGTTGCCGATGGGAAAGGGAAACTTCATTCTTCCCTTTAACGCCACAATGCGGAAGGCCACCGGCAAAAAGCAAGGAGACAAGCTTAAGGTCCGAATGGAATATGACGAAAAGAGACCTAGCCTCTCACGTGACCTAATGGCTTGTTTGAAGGAAGACCCCGAAGCGTTGAAGTTTTTTAAATCCCTACCAGGGTCTCATCAACTTTATTTCAGCAAGTGGATAGAGTCCGCGAAAACTGCGCAAACAAAAACCAAAAGGTTGGTTACTTGTATGACTGCATTTGGCAAAAAGCTGAGCTATTCAGAAATGATGAGATCATACCGCCAGCAGGATTTTTGAAGAACGAATCACTTTGCTTTTTTTGAAACCTTCTTCTGCTCCGCCTCCACTTTTTTCTTACCAGTTTCAGATATAGGGAAGCTCCTCGTCATGGTTTTTATGTTTTCTGCTTTCCGGAAT
This sequence comes from Chryseolinea sp., assembly GCA_035316905.1. GTDB lineage: Bacteria > Bacteroidota > Bacteroidia > Cytophagales > Cyclobacteriaceae > Chryseolinea. The sequence goes on from DATHIE010000812.1 coordinate 6,546, forward strand.
CGCAATGCACTCCAGTCTTCATCAATAGCAACCATCCTGACGGGTTCAAAGCCGTGCTTTCCTAATTCATTCCAGCCGTTGTCACGGCTGAATTCACACTTATATTTTTTCGAGCTACCCTTTGGATACGCAAACCATAATAAACCATCGCCCTTAATAAGTGGTGCTACTTTTTTTGTTAGATCGTCGACTTCCTTTCGCTTCGTAACAAAGCCAAGAAAAAACCCAACCTCCTGGGCTGTGCCGACGCTGGTTTTTAAGGAGGTGATAGTTTGCATTTCATCCGTTTCCTTGTCAAAACTTTTCGGTGCGTTGACAACATAAATCTTATCCTGGTCCTTGTAATTAAGTTTTTTAAAGATGGCGTTCATGATTTTCTCAACCTTAAAAATTGTGTTTGAAAGTACTAACATTAAAGTGTTAGTGGGCTGAGTTCATTCAAAATCTTTTTTAGATAGGTGAAAGTTGTTGAGCGGTTTCTTTCTCTTAACTTAACTCTCTTAAATTTATGTCATAAACAAAAATTGTTATGCGATTTGTAAATGGCAAGGTGAACTGGGGAATAATTGGCTGCGGAGATGTTTGTGAAACCAAAAGCGGACCAGCATTCTCATGGGTTCCTGAATCATCGCTGATTGCCGTCATGCGACGCGACGAAGAAAAGGCAAAGGACTTTGCAACAAGGCATAATGTCCCGAAATATTATGGCGACGCCAGTGATGTGATAAACGATCCTGAAATAAATGCGATCTATGTTGCAACACCTCCAAGCTCACACGAAGCATATGCTATTGAGGCCATGAAGGCGGGAAAACCAGTATACATTGAAAAGCCAGTTACAGTGAGCGCTGATTCATGCCAGCGGATGATGGACGCATCAGCAGCCTATGATGTTCCTGTAACCGTCGCCCATTACCGACGAGGCTTGCCTTTGTTCCGAAGGGTGAAATCCCTGGTGGAAAATAATCATATCGGGAAGGTTCGAATGATTGTCCTTAACCTATTTCAAACACCCAAGAGTCCGATGCTAGATGATACCACCGAAAACTGGAGAGTGAATCCCACTTTGTCGGGTGGTGGTCCGTTTTTTGACCTTGCGCCGCATCAGCTTGACATTCTGTATTGGATATTCGGCGATCCGCGATCGATAATGGCAAATTCCATTAACCAGGGAAAGCACTACGATGCTCCAGATGTCACGACCCTGAGTGCTATCTATGGTGATGATATAGTTTTTCAAGGGTTGTGGTCGTTTAATGTTTCTGCTCAATCAAAAACGGATTCCTGCAAGATAATCGGGGAGAAGGGGACCATTGAATTTCCATTTTTCATGAGTTTCGAACAAGCACGCGTTGAGATAAGCGTTGAATCGGGGACGACACAGGAAGAATTTGTGTTCCCGAAATTTATTCAACAGCCAATGATCGAGAATGTTGTTAATTATTTCCGCGGAAAAGGAAAAAACCCTTGTTCGCTGGATGAAGCATTCGTCTCCCTGAATATGATGGAGTTGACTTTACCAGCTAAGTTGATCAGTTAATTAGCCCATTCTGTCTTTTCTTCTATTTGCATCAAAGAAAATTTGACCATATTTATAACAACAGATAAATAAAATTCAATTAAAAAAACGCATCGTTACATGAAAGATAAACTTCGCAGTCAAGGTTGGTTTGGAAAAACAGGCAAGGATGGATTTATCTACCGGGCATGGATGAAGAATCAGGGAATTCCTGATTACGAATTTCGAGGCAAACCTGTCATTGGCATATGCAATACCTGGTCGGAACTAACTCCGTGCAATGCGCATTTTCGTGAGCTGGCTGAATCCATCAAACGCGGCGTTTCAGAAGCAGGTGGCTTTCCCGTAGAGTTTCCGGTAATGTCGCTAGGCGAAACTCTGATCAAACCAACTGCCATGCTCTATCGGAACCTTGCAAGCATGGATGTCGAAGAATCAATTCGCGCGAATCCGGTAGACGGTGTTGTATTGATGTGTGGATGCGATAAGACAACTCCTTCATTGGTAATGGGCGCCTGTAGTGTAAATATTCCAACATTAGTCGTGTCAGGCGGACCAATGTTAACAGGAAAATTTCAGGGTCGGGATATCGGTACCAGTGACATTTGGCGATTTAATGATGCGGTAAGAGCAGGTGAAATGTCCCAGGAGGATCTTACAGTTTCCGAAGCATGTATGTGCAGAAGTCGCGGACACTGCGCCGTTATGGGCACCGCATCCACCATGGCCAGCATGGTTGAATCCCTGGGACTAACCCTTCCGGGAAATGCAGCTATCCCGGCGGCTGATTCACGACGAAAGGTGCTTGCACAAATGTCCGGTATACGTATCGTTGAAATGGTGAACGAAAATTTACGCATGTCGGACGTTCTTACGCGTAATGCTTTTGAGAATGCGATTATAACAAACGCCGCAATCGGAGGATCGACGAACTTTATTATTCATTTGTTGGCGATCGCCGGCAGGATGGGAGTTCCGTTAACTCTGGGTGATTTTGATACTTTGTCAGCGAACGTACCCTTTATCGCAAACATCCAGCCTTCAGGAAAATATTTCATGGAAGATCTTTACTACGCGGGTGGAATACCAGCAGTAATGAAAGAGATCGACAAATTCCTGCATGGCGATTGTATCACGGTGAATGGCAAGACCATGAAGGAAAACTATGATGAAGCCGTGTGTTATAATCGGGAGATCATTGCTACTGCGGAGAACCCTATTAACCCATTGTCGGGTGTAGCTATTCTGAAGGGAAATCTTTGTGAAAACGGTGCAGTTATCAAACCTTCAGCCGCCAGTCCGAACCTGCTCAAGCATCGGGGTAAGGCTGTTGTGTTTGAAGATATTGACGACTATAATAAAAGAGTAGACGATCCGAACCTCGACGTTGATGAAACCAGTGTTCTGGTTTTAAAGAACGTAGGTCCTATTGGTTATCCCGGTATGCCTGAGGTGGGAAATATGTCGCCTCCAAAAAAATTACTGGCGAAAGGTATTCATGACATGGTCCGGATATCTGACGGACGCATGAGCGGAACGGGATTTGGAACAGTCATCCTGCACGCATCGCCGGAAGCTGCTTTAGGAGGAAACTTTGCCGTCGTTCAAAGTGGCGATATGATCAGCCTGGATGTATCAACGCGTTCCCTAATCCTCGAGGTTTCCGAAGGAGAATTACAACGACGTAAAAAGATCTGGAAGCCTATTCACAAGCAGTATGATCGGGGATATGTAAGCTTGTATCAACAGAACGTAGAACAAGCACACTTGGGAGCTGATATGAGTTATCTGAAAGGCGGTTCCGGCAGCGAAGTGTCCAGAGATTCACATTAATATTTTGCGGCCTTCGCGAATTGCTCTTTGTCCCGAGGGCTCGGGATGAAATGCATTTCTTTCGAACAGAGTTACTTTCCAAAATGCCCTAATACTTTCGAACAGGTCTTAACATGAAGACATTTCAAAATCAGGTAGCGATAGTCACCGGCGCCGGTCAGGGTATCGGGCTCGAGATCTGTCGTCAGCTCGCTGCACAGGGAGCGAGCGTAGTCCTTAACGACGTTGAGCAGGGGCTTGCTGAAGCGGCTGCACATTCCATTCAAAAAGAACACGGCAGATGTATTCCATTTGCCGGAGACGCATCTAATGTATCGCTCATTCAGCAAATGGTTAATGAAGCTGTACGGCAATTCGGCAAGCTGGACATAGCCATTGCCAACGCGGGCATTACTCTATATGGAGAGTTTTTCGATTACAAGCGCGAAGACTTCGACCAGGTCATGAAAGTAAATCTGGGCGGAAGTTTTTTCCTTGCTCAGGCCGCGGCGCAGCACATGAAAGAAAATGGAATTGCCGGACGAATTCTATTTATGTCATCGGTTACGGGTCATCAAGCGCATAAAAATCTTGCAGCCTACGGGATGAGTAAGGCTGCTCTTGAGATGCTGGCCAAGACGCTGGTCGTTGAGTTATCTCCCTATCAAATAACAGTCAATGCAATTGCTCCTGGTGCCACTGCAACCGAAAGAACTTTGAGCGACCCCGAATATACGAAAACATGGTCTCGCATAACTCCGATTGGCAAACCTGCTTCAACCCTGGATATAGCTCATGCCGCATTGTTCCTGGTTTCCCCGCAGGCGGGACATGTGACTGGCCAGGCTCTGGTAATAGATGGAGGGTGGACCAGTGTTAGTCCGTCCCCTTATTAGGATCACAGAAAAACAACACTACCATGAAAGCATATGTCATCGTTGATGTAAAGATCCATGATCACTCCCGTTACGAAGATTATAAAAAACTAACGCCGGCATCTTTAGTGCCTTATGATGGAAAGTTTGTCGTTCGTGGCGGAACTACAGAAACCCTGGAAGGCGATTGGCAACCCGGAAGGATCGTCGTCGTTGAATTCCCTTCCATGGAAAAAGCCAAGGCCTGGTGGTCGTCTTCCGGATATGCTCCCGCGAAGGCTATACGCCAGGCTTCGTCGGAGACGAGGATGATTGTTGTGGAGGGAAGCGTGTAGGTACCTGGGTACCTTGGTAGCTAGGATAGCAGCAGAAAATACTTGAGTGTTGAGGGTTTTGATGCGAGGTGGTAGGTTTCCAAAAAAAACACTCAACAATCAACACTCAATAAATCAACACTCAAGTAGTGTGCGTCAACAAATGGAATAAGGGGCTCACATCCCCTTCCTCAACAGCTCCAGCAATTTCCTATCAAGTTTCTGCCCGTGCCAATCTTCATACGCTATATCGGTACGTCCCGAGTTAAGGATGCCAAAACTACCGCTGAACTCCCACAACGCGAAGCCTATCTTGTTTTGATTTAGAATACCCAACGAGTCTCCGAACCATGCGAGGAAAACTTCATGCGGAGTTTTGTTCCAGCAGCCGCACTCGCCGCAATGAACTCCCACTCCTTGTTCAGCCAGCGCGATCCAGGGTTTGAAATAGTCCTCTAGTATCGTGCGGCTCAAATAACGGTCGCCCACCTGGCCGGGCCACTTTGGTTCCGGTAGGTTGTCCGGATCTTTGTTCGCCCACGGCGCCTTGTAGTGTGAAATGATTCCCGGAGTATAACCTCTGCAACTTTGTGCGATGTCAAGATCTATTAATTCGGGTATCACTTTATTTCCCACATCATTTCCGTCAGCGACAATAATACGATCAGGATTTTCTTTCCGGATCGCTTCAGCTGCCGCCTTTGCAACTTTGCGATATGTTTCACCTGGCACCGTGCTTCTTTTTGAGTGCTGATCATTCATGTCTTCACGCATGCTCGGTTCATTCACCAGGTCAATGCTGATTTTTTTCTTTGATTCGCCCCGATATCGCTTGGCCCACATGTTCCAGTGAAAACAGAAAGCATCCAGTGCTGCCTGGTCGGTCCACAGGTTATAAGGCTCATAAAATCCGGCGTTCACGCAATAGCCAGGAGCACGATGGAGGTTCAGGCTTACGTGCATGCCATACTTGTGCGCCATAGTTACCACATTGTCGATACGACTTACGGCCTCCTCATCAATATTGTAAACTTCTTCTGGCGTGATGTTCCTGCTCCGATCAAACTTCAGGTAATAAGGATAAGCCATGGGAATCCTTACGAAGTCGAAGCCCCAATCCTGCATCCACCGGAAATGATCCTCAGTGGTTTTTATTCTGGCGTTTTCCGGATTGGGTGAAAAGAAATCAAGGAGATTAAATCCCCTCCACTGTGGAAGTTTGTTTTTTTTGGGAGCAGAAAATACGTCCGTAGGGGCGAGGCTTATTGCCGCGGCCGCCAGACTGCTTTGTTGGATGAAGTTTCTTCGATTCATGGTCAGCTGTTGGGAATGACCAAGGTGCAAACTTCATCGGCTACTTTCAATGCTAATTATGGAAGCGGTGAAATTGAATGCGCTACCTAAATGCTATTCATTACGGATGGTTTGTACTGGATTTATTGAAGCTGTCTTTAGAGTCTGGTACATCGTTGTCAGAAATACGATTATTGTGATGCAACCAAATGAAATAGCAAAGGGAAGCCAGCCAACAGCTATCTTGTTTGCGAAATCATTAAGCCACGAGTTTGCGAAAAAATAACCGAGGGGAATAGAAACCAGGACAGATAAAACAATGATCTTCACAAACTCCTTAGACAGGGTATAAAATATCTGTGCTGTCGTTGCTCCCAAAACTTTCCGAATACCGGCTTCCTTCTGTTTTTGATGTCCGAGGTAAGCAGCGAGCCCGAACAGCCCGAGCGATGAAATGAATATAGCCAGCCCCGAAAACACATTGATAAGCTTTCCAAATTGCTGCTCGCGCTGATAGTTTGCGCGCAGGCGATCATCAAGGAACTCATATTCAAAAACCTTTTCAGGGAAAAACGTATCCCAAACCTTCTTAACCTGGTCGATCGTTTCCGGAATGTTACTATTACTCAGTCGAAGAGAAAAGATGTCAAACTTGCTCGCGGCTACTTCCATTAGCAGGGGTCGTAACGGTTGTTGCAACCCTTCGAAGTGATAGTTTCGAATGACTCCAATGATCGTTGCGGTTTTACCCAACGCGCCGATATTCTGTCCAATAGCCTTGTCAGGATCGATAAAACCCAATCGTCTTACAGCTTCTTCGTTGGCTACAAAAGCCGTGAGGTGATCGGTACCGGCTTCTTTACTAAATGGCCTTCCGGCAATGATTTGCATTTTAAATGTTTCAATAAAATCATAGTCTACGCTAACGATCGGAACAAATACGTTATCTGCTTCTTTTATTTTATCTGTGGTAACAAGTGCATTAACCGGTCCCTGACCCGGCAGGCCAGAAGATACCGTGACAGCTTCAACAGTGGCATACTTCGTCAATTCGTTTTCGAAGCTGTTCATCCTTGACCTCATCGGCCCGTCAATCCCTCCTCCTAAAACAGAATTTGGATTGGTACTGAACAACGGTATGGTTAACATAAAATCGCGTTGAAAGCCTAGTGGCTTGCTTTGCATAAAGTTCACCTGACGGAAAATAACGACTGTAAATATTATCAGCACTATCGACGCGGTGAATTGGGTCACTACGAGAATCCTTCTTAAAATAAAGCCGCTACTTATAGACGGATCTCTCAAACCTTTTAATGCGGCAATGGGATTGAATTTCGAAATATGGAGGGCCGGGTATACGCCGGCGGCAAGTGCTGTGACGATAAAGATGACCAGTAACATCAAGACGACTTCAAAGCCCAATAATGGGTGCATCGACAAAGTTTTTCCTGTTATGGTATTGATAAAGGGAAGAGCGATATAGACCAAAATAAAAGCAACCAGAAAAGATATGGATACCATTACTACGGACTCAAGAAGGAACTGCATGGCCAATCCCGATTTCAGTGCCCCAACTACTTTTCTTATGCCGATTTCCTTCGCACGTTTCAAAGAATGTACCGTGGAAAGGTTGATAAAATTAATACAGGCGATCAGCAGGATAAGAATTCCGATTATAGAGAACACGTACAAGTGACGGATCGCATTCCGGTCGCTGGCGTAGGTGAAGTCTGAATAAAGATGAACATCGGTGAATGTTTGCAACTCATATGAAACATGTTCGCGCACCCTATCGTCCGCATACTTTTTATTAAGCGCATTAATTTTTTCGGTTACGTCTGGCCCAGATGCCCCATTCTTCAATAGAACGTAAGTGGAAACCGGATTGTACAACCAATCACGACGGAGAAAGTCACGCACTTCTGGCCTCTCGATGTTATAGTAGTTTTCGAAGTTTGACAACAATTCAATCTGGTACGTCGACTGATGCGGATAATCCGCTACTACAGCGGAGACTTCGAGTGGGACTGTACCTTCAAATAAGAGCTGTTTGCCGATTGCTTCTTCAACAGTATCAAAGTACTTCAACGCAATTCGCTCGGTCAGCACGATTTGGTTTGGATTGGCCAACGCAGATTTAGAGTCGCCGACGAGAAAGGTGAATGAAAATAACTTTAGGATGGACGGGTCCGCAAAAAAGAAATTGTCCTCGAAATATTTTTTGTCGGTCGAGACTGCACTGTCGCCGTCAATCAACTGTATTGTAGCCTGTCTTCCAAACAAACGAGCTACCTCTTCGGCTTCCGGAACATCGGAACGAATGGCGTCCGCCAGTGGCGTAGACGTTGTAGCATATCGCGTAGAGGATCCATCGTAAGCCGACGTTACATTAACCTGATAGATCCTTGCAGCGTTATCATGAAATCTGTCGTAGCTCACTTCATCAAGGACAAACAACAAAATGGAAATGAGACACGCAATTCCCAATGACAATCCGGAGATATTGATAATACTGAAGGACTTATGCTTAAGAAAATTCCTCCATGCAGCAGTGAGCCAGGTCTTCAACATAACAGCTGGGTTTTATTGCAAACAACACTTTTCCCACTTTGATGAAATGGATTTTATACAGGCTGTGCAATTTAGGTTTAGCCGGACCTGTTGAAAAAATGCGCTCACGCATGCTGGGTTATGCCTTTACCGAAATGCAGTTCCCGCTGATGACGCGGATTGAGTTCACCACCGAGTAGCTCGGGGCAAGCGCTGATTTGCGCGGACGAACAGAACACTCAACGTTCAATATGTCAACAATCAACACTCAAGTATATTGTGCTGCTCTATACCCATTATTTATTCCCTTATCCCCCTATCTCCTCCCTACAAATAATACC
>DATHIE010000813.1:0-3169 GCA_035316905.1 Chryseolinea sp.
TCAACATAGTTTATGGTGTAATAGTAGACACCAGTGCTCGCCGGTGCATCATGGGTTTTTCCGTCCCAACCCTGCACCATGTCGCCTGTAAACAAATGGCCACCCCAACGATCGAATACTTTCACCGTTCCTGAGTCAATATAGTTGATCTCCATCGGCGCAAACAACGGGTTGAATGCATCGCCATTGGGTGAAAAAATGTTTGGCATAATCAGACGTACCTCACAATCCGTGAAATCTACTCTCACGGAATCACTATCGTCACAATGGTAATTTTCAATATTGACTTCGTACCACCCTGGTTGAGTAACCACTATGGAAGATGTAGTCGCTCCAGTATTCCATAGGTAAGAGTACCCATCATTTTCAACGGCATGAAGAGTAATTGATTGACCCTGGCAAAGTGTGGTATCAGCCTGTAAAAAATCCTTTTCTATGGCGTCGTTAACAACGCAGTTGGACAAGACAATTCCCGAACTCTCCACCGCGCGTAAGATGATCCAATCATGCTTGTCCTGAGTTCTCTTGGCCGTAAACGTTATGGTTGATGTTCTCCAGTCCACCGTAGCAGGGAGCCTGCCAACTCTGACTGCTCTGTCCATTATAGGGTAAGTTCGGTCTGTGTAAAAAATGGGTGAGAAGTCAGGGGCCTCTTCGTTTTCGGATTGACTGTCGCGGGCATAAGTAAAGGTGAAAGAATACGTCTTGCCCTCTTCCAGTCCGGCATCCAGACGCATGGCAAACCCTTCACCAAAAGCGGTCCATCCACTGTAACCCATCCACATTCCCCTTACATTGCATCCTGCTGGCGGCGGTACATCAACCGTTGGGCTGAGTTTCCCAAGCCATTGTGTACCGTCCCATTCGATAAAATCCGAGGCAATACGACTATTAGGGCAACTGCACAGATTCATGATGTACTCCGAATCGTGAAAAAAGCCAAGAGGTGAAATAGAGTTAAAACAGGGGTCGATGATCTTCTGAGCTAATAGATCAACCGGGATGTAAATTATCGACAAGAACAACGATATCCTCAGTAACATGGGATGGACAACCTACTCAAAAATACGACGTTTAGGCCGAGGAAAAAAGGTGCCGGGAGTATGAGTTTCCGGGTTTGGTCGATTGCAAATAAATTGCATTTTAGCTGATGACCTATGGTTAAAAAAGGAACTATATAAAAGGAATCGTGTCGCCAACCGCGACGCAATTCATTTCCGTGAGAAAAAACGACTCAAATCGGTCTGGCAATTGAATGCGAAGCTAAGCAATTATATTCCTACGCTTTGTGGGTTCTTAGGTACTGCACAAGACAATAGTCAACAGAGCCCCGGAATTATAAAATCTGCACGAACACGATTAGATCACGTGACTTCAAAACAAGATTCAATTACGGGACTTGTTTCCCCCGATACATCAAAGCTGCCAATCGACACCCTGAAAATCCAAACCGCAAACCTAAATGCTGCCAAACAACGCGTCGATTCAGTAGAAAACTTGATCAAAGAAAATAAGGTGACCAGGACAGCGGACAGTCTTGAGCAATTGGTCACTAAACCTATCAATCAAGCAGTGAAGAAAGCGGATGACATTACGAATAAGACTGAACAGGCTGTCCAGAAAAGAATGGATAGTCTGGAGCAGCGAATCAACAAGCCGTTAGACAAAATCAATTCTAAAGTTTCGTCCATTGAAAAACCGCTGGAGGAGAAAGTGGAGGGAGTTAACAAAGAACTGGATCAGAAAGCAGATAAAATTGAAGGTGAGGTTCGGAAGGGAATTGACAAAGCGACAGACGGCGCAGTTAACACCCCACCTCAAAATATCGAGGTTCCCAATGTTAACTTACCTAAAACCCCGGCGATCTCGGAGGTGGATTTGAACAACCCTTCAGTTCCAGGGGGCAAAGGAAATTTAGACAACCCGACACTTCCAAAGAGTTCGGTCGACGTTCCCAAACTCAATCTGGACGCCGGCGACCTCAAGGAGAAAACAAATGTGAAAATTCCCGACGTCAGTAAGCTTCCTGACGTAAAAGGAGAAATCAATGATGCAGACGCAAAGCTTGCGGAGCTTGAAAAGTATGAGCAAGAACTGAGAGGAATAAAGAAGCTGGATTCGGCGTCAATAGAGTCTGCAACAAAAAGAGCTGAAGATCGGATCCTGAACATGGAGCAAATGAAAGGCGTAAAAGAACAAATGAAAACAGCTGCCGATAAGCAGGCAGAGTATGATGCCCTTGTTCAGCGGTATCGCGACAAAAAACTCACTCAACAAGAATTAACGCGCAAAGCGAAAAACCTGGTGAATGACAAGATCAATAAGGACGTTCCTGAAGTGAAGAAGGGGATGGATGTCATCAATAAGAGCAAATCAACCGTTAAGGGAATGCTGAGCAAGGAAAATAATCAGATGGCTGGAAAACCGATAGGTCAGCGACTAATTCCAGGGATTACACTGCAATCGTCCAAAGCCAATGTCTTTGTCGTTGATTTTGGATTACAATTGGGCTACCGTCTGACCGGACGTTTAAGAACGGGAGTTGGAGGGATATACCGCGTGGGATTCGACGACTCATACAAATACTTTGTTAAAGGTCAGAGTATTTATGGTGGCCGTGGCTACGCCGAATTTCTCATCCGAAAAGGCATTTACATTCACGCCGAATATGAGTTGTTGGAAGTGCCCGACAATTTAAGTTCTCCTGAAACGCGAACAATTGTTTCGTCGGGATATTTTGGTATTGGCAAACAATTCAATATTTCGAAAAAAATAAAAGGGCACACGCTATTTCTCTACCGAGCAGAGTTTTAAGGGGACCTTGCCGACTATAGCAAATTCAATTTGCGACTTGGGTTTGATTTGCGTACCGATAAGAAGAAAAGATAATTATGGACTCATTTTGTCTAATGAAAAAGAAAATGTGTTCGTTCGTCGCATTACCTGAGTAACATTGACTAACAGAGGATGGCTTGCTGTGAAAAATCGCCACGCATATTTCCTACTATTCATTAGAAGCGAATCAATAGTCGCAGTAATGTAATCGTTGCTGGCCCAATTCCAGGTCCAGCATCCAAGCCAGTAAGATTATGACCGAAGGCGGTCCACATCAATTCCCCGTTTAGGTTTGTAAGCAACGTGTCGGCTGTATTGGTTGCTAGATTCGCTT
>DATHIE010000814.1:0-6822 GCA_035316905.1 Chryseolinea sp.
ATTGAGCACTTCTTCGATTTCGCCGGAAAGGTAGGCCCACTTTACTTCCATTAAAGACAACATCTTTTCTGTTATCTGTCCCATCAGTTCGTGCTGGGGTTCGTCTTTGAGTCCAGGTTCGCCCCGAAGGCTAACAAACCCAAGAACAGGAAGTTTAAAAGTATAATTCAGCGAGGTCAATGGTGACGTTGCGTTGGTAAGCCCTGAATTTTGCATAAGGACCACCGACTTCTTTCCCCCTAACTTAGCGCCTGAGGCGATGGCAACGGCGTCACCTTCATTGGCGGCCATCACGTAGTCGCATTCATTGATAGCGTAGTTTATCAACGATTTCAAAAAAGAGCACGGAACTCCCGAATAGAATTCGAATCCCATCCGCTTCAACTCATCCCCGAATGTTGTCGTGTTTATCATTTTGATCGTGCAATTAGTTTGTTATAACCGAAGCTTCCCTGCGTTCTGAAGATCAACCAATGTATCCACATCAAGCCACGCACCGCTAATGTATTTTACAGCTATTTTATTTTCTTTCGCCACTTCATTGAATAGATCCGTACATGTCATCGACTTGAAATCCGGCGACTTGCTTAACTTTTCCAACGCTTTCGTTATTTGAGCAGCTCCCGTCTTATTGACTTTCCACAATCCAATGAATTCTCCGAAGATCTCTCCGTTCTTTAACGTCGATCCCATCCTTTTGAAAACAGAAGCCGCGAGGTAGTTGGTGCGATCATATTTTTCAGAGGCAAGAACAAAATCTTTGTCGGTTCCATTTTCATCACAGTCGGCGTCTACCACAAGAGTGATGTTGTTTTGGTCGTTCAGCAGTTCATGCAGGACGTACCGCTTGAAGATAATATCTCCATAGCTGATCAGTGTGTTTTCCTTGATCTGATCCTTAGCCAGATATAATGAGTACAACTCTTTTGATCCAGCGTAATCGTCGTTGTCAACGGTTTTTATGTTGCTTAGCTTTACTTTGTCTTTCTTAAAACCTCTCACTACTGTTACGTCCTTAATTCCAAGCTGATTGAACTCTTCCACCTGAGTTGCAAGCAGAGATTTTCCGTTAACTTCCAGAAGTGTTTTTGGTGTTTCTTTAGTGAGGTCACCCAGGGAGCCCTGACTCGCCGCGAGGACGATCGCATTTACTTTTTTACCTGTTGTCGGAAGATATTTATCTTCAGCTGCTTCAAGTTCATCAGCTCCCTGCAAACGGAAGATCTCGTTCACAGACACGACCTTGCTTTCAACGTTGATCAACGATTGTTCTGCAAAAATGCGTGCTGATGTTTCCTGCATGCTTTTTATTGACGCACGCATGTTATGGTTTGCCCAGATTATTGTGCTGATCCCGACTTTTTTGAAGTGTTCTGTGGGAACTGAATAATATTTCGTAGGTACAATGATCACAGGACAACGATTTCCCCAGGCTTTCATAAATGCATCAATGTCAGAAGAGTCTGCTTTTTTGCTATGACAGAGAATGGCATCGGCACCAGCCCGATGATAAGCATCCGCGCGGCGCAGTGCTTCATCAAGTCCCCAGCCTGCGATAAAGGCCTCTAATCTTGCTACGACCATGAAGTCGGGATCGATCTGCGTATCTTTTGCTGCTTTGATCTTTCCACTGAATTCATCGACGTCGGCTAAAGGTTGATTTTCTCCTCCTATAAATGAGTTTGTCTTCGGAAAAAGCTTGTCCTCAATACAAACAGCTGCAATATCGCGTTGCTCAAGTTTCTTGACCAGCCGGCGCATGTTATTAAAATTGCCGTATCCTGTATCTCCATCAAGTAATATGGGAATAGTCGTTGCATCGCTCATAAATTCGAGCACATCCAACACTTGCGTCCACGACGCCTCATTGTTATCCCTTACACCAAGCGCAGCGGAGATAGAAAGTCCGCTTCCCCAAATCCCCTTGAAGCCTGCTTCTTCGGCGATTTTCGCCGATAAGCCGTTGTGGGCTTCCATAAGAAATGCCATTTCTGGCCCTTTGATCATTGACTTTAACAGTGTCGTTTTCTTCATATCGGAATGCTCTTTAAAAAGGCGGCCAAAAATACAATCTTATAATAATATTTTGTTCATGTTCTCATAAAATAAGCCCCTATCCATCCCATTTTAAAATTTAATTGCCTTTTTTTGCGCTGTATGAGACCATATCAATATCGGTGTAAAGATTACTCTTTGCTCACACCTCCATTTAAGCAATGGGTAATAACACCGCTGATTAAGATTGTTCCATGGGCAATTCCAGCAAACATCATCACGCTCATATCAAATTGTTTCGTTTACCTTGGATTGTACCTGTCTCTGAATCCTGAGCTGGCTGGCAAGATTACTCCTATATATATATCAGCTTGTCTCCTGATCTATCTTATCGGGGATCACCTTGATGGTATGCAGGCCAAACGTACGGGCACCGGTTCAGCGCTCGGTGAGTTTTGTGACCATTACCTCGATGCTTTTAATAACGGCATCATCGTTTACACCATGCTTGTTGTTTTTAATGTTCAGCATTCCACAATCGTATCATCGGTGATCGTAATATCCTATGTGGCCCATATGGCAGTTTTTTATGAACAATTCAAAACAGGGTGGCTGACATTTGAAAAGATCGGTTCACTCGAGGGCGTTTTAATGTCCTGCGTGTTGATTGGACTTTCCGTCATCGATTCATTTTACACGTCTTTGACTACACCCATATTTTGGGGCCTTAGTGCCGCCGCTATCATAATCATCGGGTCTGCGATTGGCGCACTTTCAACCTTTATTCAAACTTATCTTCGCACACCGGATGTCAAAGCGGGCTATTGGATCTTTATCGGACTACTGACAACTATTGGCGTAGTGGGATTATCTATCTTAAATGATGTGCAGGTGTTCACGGCTCTTACGCTTTATGCAAGTCTTTATATCGGCAAGCTTATGTACGGCCATCTTATCGATGGCTTTGAAGTTCAACCTGATTGGTTAATGCCTTTCGCGTTGACCCTTTATGCAATATTCGGATTGAGTAACCCAGATTATATTTTTTGGATTGGATCAGCGTACCTCGCAGCCAGAATCATAACCCTGATCGTAAAAACCTTTTCGGTATTGGGTATCTATTGGGTTTGGCAAAATGCGCGCGTCTAATGCACCCAAGGTCGTGTCTGTTAGGAGCATGATCATAGATTTTATTAACAAGCAAATCAATCGCAACAATGAAAGAAGTAACGAGAAAAATCCTGCTTAACCCGGGTCCGGCAACCACTACTGCTTCCGTAAAATATGCCATGGTTGTGGAGGATATATGTCCAAGGGAGAAAGACTTTGGTCAACTGCTCGATGGAATAAAGGACGATCTTGTCAAAGTCGTCCATGGGGACCATGATTACATCGCAGCGTTGTTCACTGCTAGTGGCACCGGCGGTCTGGAAGCAGCAATAACGTCAGCAGTGCCGAAAGGAAAAAAGCTTCTCGTTGTTGACAACGGTGCGTATGGTGCGCGCATGGCGAACATGGCAAAAACTTTTGGAATCGAAGTTGTTCATTATAACCTTGGATATGGTGACTACCCTGACGTTGCAGCCATCGAGGACCTCCTGAAGAAAAATCCAGAGACAAGTCATCTCGCTGTGGTGCACCATGAAACAACGACCGGCATGCTTAATCCTGTTCAGGAAATATGTGACCTGTCGCGTCGTTATAAGGTAGAGGTGATTGTCGATTGTATGAGCTCATATGCAGGTATACCTATAGATATAAAAAAATGGGGTGCAGGATTTCTGATCTCATCCTCGAATAAATGTATTCAGGGGATGCCGGGCATGGTGTTCGTCATCTTCAAAAAATCGTTGCTTCCTTTAATTCAGGAACAAAAGCGGTCGTTTTATTTCGACCTGTACAGTCAATACACTGGTTTTCAAAAAACGGGTCAGATGCAGTACACCCCACCCGTTCAGGTAGCCTACGCGTTACGGCAGGCAGTCGACGAATATTTCGCAGAAGGTGAAACAAACCGATGGAAAAGATATCAGGAGAGTTGGGAAACTCTTTATGAGGGACTCAGTCAGCTGGGATTTAAATTCCTGTTGCCAAGAAAGTATGAATCACAGATCTTGCTCGCGATCGTCGAGCCAAATCACCCTGGATACAATTTTGACAACATGCACGACTATTTATATCAGCGTGGATTCACTATCTACCCGGGAAAAGGTGCAAAAGAGGCGACGTTTCGTTTATCAATACTTGGAGACCTTTCAAGGAAAGATATTGAAGCGTTTCTAAAAGAACTGAAAGGGTACCTGCTTGAGGTAAAGGTTATTAAGTAGTAGTCGATGGTCGATAGTCCATAGTCCATAGTTTGATTGTCGATGGTTCATAGTGTGATAGTCCATAGTTTAAAAGTCAATAGATTGGATGGTAGATTTACTATCGACCAATTCGCAATCGAACATAGACTAATCAACCTCGACTTCGACCAACTAACCATGGACCATCGACCATGACCAATCAACTATCATCTATCTTCCATTGACTATCGACAAATTAACCATCGACTAAATGAAATACATTAAGCTATTGTTACTCGTCTGCATCACCAGTACAGCTACGCAGGCCCAGGAATTTGGTCTTGCCTTTTCGTATTTTATTCCGAAGAACGGATATTTCTCCACACCGATAAGTCCGTTTTCAATTCGCGGAATCGGTTTTGATATCACCAGATTTCTTGCCATTGAAACTGGTGGATCCTTATACAGAATGTCTGGACTGAATGTCAAAGACCTTCCGTTCGAGACAAAAGACGCGTTGGTGGGTCCCAACTTCACAATCTTTGTGCCTGTAGAACTGGTGATTCAACTTAAAGGGGAAGTAGTTGAGTTTGATATAAAGGGCGGAGTATTCGGATTCTACGGTTTCAGTCAAAAGATCAACTACGGCAATTTCGACCGGGCTATACGCAAATATGAGGGATGGGATGTCGTTAACAGTGATTTCACGTATGACAACAAACCAGGATGGGGTTATCACGCTGGCGCGGAGCTTACCGTTTACGTAACACAGCAGGTAGGCGTATCGATAGAAACGAACTATCTCATGGGTGAATCAGCATTTCCTTTGAGTGGAACTTACTCAGGAGGGACAGGTACAATCGAAACTAAACCCGTCGAATACAAAGACGCCAAGATCGACCTTACTGGTTTGGAGTTTTCTATAGGTCTCATTTTCAACTCAGGTCAGGGCGGCGGTGGTCCTAAAAAAAGGAGAAGGTAAATTTCACTCCTCATCCGGACGACGGCCGAACGCTCTGGGAAGAGTAGTCATTTCCGAAACAGCCTTGTTGTGTTTCTTGTAGAGAAGCCGTGAATCATCGACAAAGGTCTTGAAGAGGGTCTTTGACGCAACATCCTTTAGGAGCCCGATCGTGTCATTCTCAATAGCGTAGGCTGGATATATGTAATAATCCTTGTACTTGTCTGGAGTGCGATGTACCCACTGGAGATAATAACCGGCGCTGTCAATCGTCGTGATGGCGCTGTCAGGCTTAAACTGGATCTTTTGGAGCTCTACGTAGGCCATTGAACCTCCGTCCGTATATCGCTTCCGTTGGCCTGAAACAAAATTTCCAAGCGAGTACGCAACGAACTGATTGGATTCCTTACGCCATTCCATGGGTTGTATAACATGTGGATGGGCACCAATTACCATGTGCACTCCGAGCCTTAAGCAAAATTCAGTTAAGTCTTTTTGAATTTTTGTTGGCAGACTTTGATACTCGAGGCCCCAGTGCGTAAATACAATTATTACATCGGGTACGAGCGATTTCGCTTTTTCGATGTCGCGTCTCATGATGGCGGTATCAAGGAGATTTACTATGCTTCCTTTGGGAACCGGGATGCCGTTGGTACCGTACGTATAATTCAACAGCGCGATTTTGAATCCATTCTTTTCAAGAACCAACGGTGAATCGTTCATACGCGAAACAGTATCTACAAAGGTGCCCGTGTGAGGAATTTTGAAACTATCGAGCATCGTGATCGTTCGCTCGAGACCCTGCTTCCCACGATCGACGCAATGGTTATTTGCGGTTACCAATGCATCAAATCCCGATTGATGTAACGTTATGGCTAGCGCATCTGGTGAGCTGAATTGAGGGTATCCCGTGTACGGCCGTCCAGCAAGTGTAACCTCAAGATTCGCGATGGCAATATCCGCGGCTTCCACGTACGGTCTCATCGCCGCAAAACAGGATGTGTAATCGAAACTTTTTGAATTGGCGTCGAAGGCTGAAGCTATCTGCGAATCATGCCCCATTACATCACCAGCAAAAAGTAATGACACTCGTGTAGTGTCCTGTCCAGCCACTGGTGAGGTTGAAACCACTAATAACAATCCGAAAAAAAATTTACTCATTGGATTTAATTCTCGATTACTGCTCTGGATGGATTTCGATTATTTTTTCCTCAACAATAACAAAAACTCGATCATTCTTTTTTGGATAAATGCGAGCCATGCCAGTAAACGTTCCGAATGCCGGCAGCAGCCCCATATATTCGCCGAAGTAAAAGCACGGCAGCGTAACAGATTGCCTCGCTTTGCCCCGCATGTTGACGCCGGGATGAAGATGTCCGGATAAATTATAGAATTCCCGGTCTGCTTCTTCCAGCGGATGATGCGTAAAAATGAAGGGGGCAATACGAAGCGTCTCGTGTACAACAATGCCCTTGCGGATATACTGCTGTTCACTCATTATATCATGATTACCCAGCACCAGTTCAAAGGAGATCTTTACAAAATATCTGACAAGTTCTCCGAACACTTCCCACTCCG
>DATHIE010000815.1:0-4745 GCA_035316905.1 Chryseolinea sp.
TTCGATCTTTGGAGCAGCATAACCGCTCATATTAAAATGCTTACCACCCTGTTGAACGGCGTGACCCGCTGGTGTTGCAGCAACGGCTTCCTGGCCGTCAAGAATATTTGTGCTGGCTAGCCCTATTCCGGCGAGGCCGGAAAGCTTGAGGAAATTTCTTCGATTACTTTTCATGATGATTGGTGTAGTTTGTTCAATTTAATATTTTCCATGGGCCTAGTCGTCGCAGCGCCTCTCATTTCGGGGATGCTGCAGAAAAACCGGCATTAATCTTAGAAGACGCAGAGTCCGCCCAAAAGAGGAGACTCTGATACGAGAGTCAAATTTCTTCGGTTGCTTTCATAATGACTGTTGTTGATTCAATTCAATATTAGTTTTCGTCTGGGATGTGGCCGCAGTGTCTCCCCGAGAACTCGGGGGACGCTGCGGAACCGGTCAGCGTCTTTGCAATAGTTAGCTCTTTAGCCATTTGTCGAACCACGCGAAAGCTTCGTCTTGCATTTGCGCGTCGAACTTATGCGGACCGATATAAGTGCTCGTATTATCCCGGCCCGCAGCATTTGCTTTTTTGAAGACCTCCGCTAAAATACTGTCAGCCCTTTTCATTTCGGGGAGTGTGTAAAGCTGATCCTCAGAGTCATTCAAGACCATTGTAGGAAGAGGAACTCTGAGTCCGAGGATCTCCGGGAAATCAAGCTCATTGGGAACAATGGGCACGTACGTCATCCACGTATGAGTAAATGATTTGTTGAGCAGGAAATCTTTCCATGTCGACATAAAACCTACGCAGACTGCGCATTTTATCCGCGGATCGAGTCCTCCCATAAAAACTGTTCTTAGTCCGCCGCCGGAAAGTCCTGCACATCCCATATTATTGGCGTCGACATCGTTGCGGGCACTCAATACATCGAGGGCTTTTTGGTCTTCAGCAAAGAATACGGAAGGCCATGTGGTTCCGGCACAAAACAATGACTTGGACATGACATGCTCATGTTCTCCAGCCCAAGCGTTATACGCTTTGATGTTATTTGCATTCTCTGGATCCTGGTCTGTCAAGCCATTGCGCATGTGTTCAGGTACATCTTGCAGCATTACCCGCCGTGTACCGAATGTGAAAGCGTCGGGGACCAGAACAACGTAACCTCTCTTGGCAATTTCATTTGCCCATGCACGCTTGTTATAATACTCCTGCTGATGCGATACCATCAAAGGGTGTTGTTGATCGGATGTTTTCGTGATTTTTCGTGTTCCGAAATACTTATTCCCTCCATGATCGTGAAAACCCAGTATTGCGGGTAATCGACCCGTTGCATTGGCTGGCTTTAAGAGAATTGCATCTGTTGCACGACCGTATGGAAGTTGCCAGCTGAGCTCCTCAATGTGCAGGCCATCGTACGTATATTGTTTTTTTACCGTCACCTTTGGTGTGGCGCCGACGTCAGGTATGGCCATGCGGTCCAGAAGTTTTTTTCTGGCTGCCTCCTTCCAGGTGGCAAGATTTGACCATTCGGATTTTCTAAAGGAATGTGACGGCAGTTTGCCTTCATTCAACCCAGACGACCAGGGGCCATACTGGCCGATTACACTCAGATTTTCTTCACTCATTGGTAAGTCTCCTGCAGATGCATTTTTCGTCAACCCGGTGGAGTCCAAACTAAGGTTTTCTTCGGAAAAAGAAAATGCGCTGGAACTTGCGGCGGTAAGTCCTAGCATGCTTGACCACTTCAAAAAATCTCTGCGTTTAGTATTCATTTCCTTTTAATGTTGATCTGATAAAGTTAAGTTATCCGGAAGACTGACTCATTGCTATTTTTAAATACTTTTTAAGGACTTTCATTTTTTTACTTTTATAGTGACCTTACCCCACGTCAATTTTCGGTCGATCGGCAGCAGATTGTTGCGAGAAGCAATAACACAGCAAGGGTGTGCGTTGTGTGCTTCGCCGTGTGTGTGGTGTGCTTTTTGAAAATACAGACTAGACGTGAGAAGAATCTGGAATTGTTGCGTTCAATAGTAATTATTAATATTAATCTATGTGTTTTTACCTTCATTCGCGCTAACTTTTATTCGGACGGGAGAATCGTTAATCGTAATTCCGTTAATCATTAATCGTGGGTGTGAGTGTGAGGACTGGGAGTGGGTAGCAAACCCATTCAATAACAATGGTCACCTGAAATTCAACGATATGAAATGCAATACGAATAGAATAATAAGAAGCTTCCTGCTGGCAACCGCACTGCTGTGTGCCGCTGCAGCTTGTACAACAAGGACCGCTCAAAACGAGAGCGACAGCAATGGCGATTCATCTGCCTATCCTTTGGAGATTCTTGAATTTGAGGAAGGAGACGGGAATCCTGTATTCACAGGAACAGATGGTGAGACGTGGGATCAAAAGATCAGGGAACGTGGATACATTATCAGAGAGGACAGTGTGTATCACATGTGGTACACAGGATATCGGGAAGATCCGGAAACTGACATGCACCTTGGATATGCTACTTCACCAGATGGACTGAAATGGACACGATACGAAGGCAATCCTATTTTTGATTCCGGGTGGGTTGAGGACATGATGGTGCTTAAACATGAAGGCAAGTATTACATGTTCGCGGAAGGAAAAGGTGACGTTGCGCATATGCTTACTTCCACGGACCGGATTCACTGGACTGAGCATGGACCGCTTGATATTCGTCAGACCAACGGAATACCTATCAGCAAGGGACCGTACGGTACCCCGACGGTATTGTTGGAAAATGGAGTATGGTATCTATTTTATGAACGCGGAGACCTCGGGATCTGGCTTGCGACTTCCCACGATCGTAACATATGGACGAACAAACAGGACGATCCTATCCTGCAGCTGGGACCTGAGACGTATGATAAATACGGAGTGGCTTTCAATCAGATCGTAAAGCACAAAGGAAAATATTATGCATACTATCACGCTACGGAATATGAAGACTGGCATGAATGGACTAGCTGTGTCGCAATTTCAAATGACCTCATCCATTGGAAAAAATATCCAGACAATCCGATTCAACGAGAAAATAAATCCAGCCCTATTCTTGTGCACGATGGAGTGCAATACAGGTTGTATACGATGCATGATCAGGTGGTAGTGCATTTGCCGGAGAGGTGAGGAGATAGGCATATAAAGTATAAGGTATAAGGTATAAGGGTGTTGGCAACAGACCCACGACTCACACCTTCCAAATGATTACCAAAAATGTACTCATGAGGAGATTGTGAATAAGGTCTGGTATTGACCATCTCAACTCTTCATCCCCCTTATCTCCTTATCTCCTAATCTCCCTATCTCCTACCACCAACGTAACGGCTATTTAATGCAATCCCTTTTCTGTAAGGGCAGTCAGTAACCACGTGGAAATGAACAAAATAAACCCGCCAAATCAGTTTATGACCAAACATCATTGTGATGCCCGGCGCGCTAAAATTCTATCCGGCGCTGTTCGCAATCCGGCAATTCATTTCTAACTTACCGGTCAATCATTAACCTAAACCATTTGAGGGGACTTCTACTCTTTCTCTTACTATTTGGCCTATTTCCCGCGTTCTCGCAATCTGCCCTTGACATACGACTCGATGGTTCAGAGAAAGGGAAAAGCCTGAGTACATATTTGACTGACCTCGAAAAGGGCCATCCTGTCAAATTTTATTTTCTTAACGATTGGATTGATCACCTCACCCTCACGGAAAATCTGTCTGGGATTACGTTAAGGGAGGCACTCGATGAGTTGTTCAAAGGCTCCGAGCTTAATTATCTCGAGATCAACGAACATACCATTGCGCTGGTAAAGGATCCGGCCCACGCCATTCAGCATGATGCTATGCTCGTCGTGGCACAACGTGCTCACAAAAAAATTGACAAAGTAATTATTGGAAGTCAGTCAGATGCTTTAGGCCGTCGGCAAGTTACTATACGCGGGACACTCACAGAAAACAAAACTAAGAATCCGCTTGTCGGTGCGGCGGTGATAGCAACGGACATTCCCCTTGGAACCATAACCGATTCTGAAGGCAGGTTTGAGTTGAGAGTTCCCAGCGGTGCTCACGTCATTACTTTCACATACGTCAACTTTGAAGAAAAAGTGATCGACCTTGAAATTTACAAGGATGGTGTCGTGAACCAGCAGCTCGAAGAAGTACCAACGGTGCTGGAGGAAGTGGTTATTCAGGATATGACGGGACGGGAGATAACGACCAGCGGCATTGGAACGACGAGTTTGAGTATGAAGGCAATCAAGCGCGCTCCTGCTATGCTCGGCGAAGTGGATTTGATCAAACAAATACAAACATTGCCAGGCGTTACTACCACGGGTGAAGCCGCTAGTGGTTATAACGTACGCGGTGGTAGCGTAGACCAAAATCTTATCCTATATGACGGCCTGCCTGTTTTCAACAGTTCGCACGTATTCGGTTTCTTTTCCGCATTTAATGCTGAGGCTATACGCGACGTGACTTTCTACCGCGGCGGTATTCCTGCGGAGTTTGGCGGAAGGATCTCATCCGTACTGGATATAAGGTCAAAAGAAGGAGATAGGGAACGATGGGGAGTAAGTGGGGGTATAGGCATCATTTCAAGTAATCTAATGGTACATGGACCGATCATCAAAAATAAGACGACGATTGCAGCTTCGTTCCGCACCACTTATTCTGACTGGCTCATTAACACTATACAAAGTAACTATGTTGATTTGCGCAATAGCTCAGTTACATTCAACGAT
>DATHIE010000816.1:0-4420 GCA_035316905.1 Chryseolinea sp.
CGGGTCGATCGCCCGGTAAGCAGCCAGTGTAGCTAACTCACCATCTTTGCCGGGTTTGCTGGTACCGTGTTCCATTCCTACGAAACCTCGATAGCCTTTGTCGTACACGTGCTGAAGCACTTTAGGATAATTGATTTCGCCGGTAGTGGGTTCATTGCGTCCCGGGGTGTCGCCAACCTGGATGTAGGCGATTTCATCCCAGGCATAGTCCAGCGTGGGCAACACGTTTCCTTCCTGGATCTGAACGTGATAAAAATCAAAGAGCACCTTGACACTAGGGCTGCCAACGGCCTTCGCCAACGCATAGGCTTGTGGTATAGTATGCAGGAACATTCCCGGATGGTCGACCTTATGGTTCATCGACTCCATTACCATGATAAGTCCGTGAGGTTCGTAGATACCTGCGATGCGTTTAAGCAACTCCGTAGCATTTGCCATCTGAAAATCCCATGGAAGTTTTGGGTCCGACATCCCAAGCACATTGTGAATGAACTTAGTGTTCATTCGTTTGGCAATGTCTACAGAGGCGCGGATATCCTGCAACACTTTATCTCTTAATCCGCTATCGCGACCGGCAAACGTTACGTCTTTAAAAGTCAGCGTGCCGACGAATTGTCCAAACTCCATTCCGAGTGACTGGATTGTTTTGCTGATCTTTTCCTGTTCTTCGACGGGCCTGTTCTTAAGAAAAGTGTTTTCCCATGCGCGAAAGCCCTGGTCATGTCCCCATTTGATTTGATCCACGGGATTGCTACCCGCCAGGTCTCCGAAAATTCCAAACTCGGGGCAGAATTTCATTTTGAAAACATTGTCAGCTACGCCTGCATTTGGTCTGCTTGCAAATGAGGAGAAAGAAAGAGCACCTGTAGCCAGTATTCCATCTTTAACAAATGTTCGACGTTTCATATTGAGTGTCTTTTTTGAAGCAATGTTATTGATTGTATTATCGCAACAGTTCAGAGTCGGTTTCAGGGTCCTGGTCCTGTCCGATGAGGAAGGCCATGAGGTCAGCTATCTCAACTTCAGTAAGTAATTTATCCAGCCCCAAAGGCATCATGGATACGTCCTGGATTTCTGTTGATATGATATCCTTGCGTTGGA
This sequence comes from Chryseolinea sp., assembly GCA_035316905.1. GTDB lineage: Bacteria > Bacteroidota > Bacteroidia > Cytophagales > Cyclobacteriaceae > Chryseolinea. The sequence goes on from DATHIE010000816.1 coordinate 1,102, forward strand.
TCTGCACTGACTCTTGCGGAGAAATTCCAAGGCGGATCATATCACCTGTTTGTTCCTGGATTATTCCAGTGTGGGTGTTATTCTTTGTTTTGATCTGATACGTTTCAAACTCTCTGACAAAGCTAACACCGGGATATACGATAGCTTCCACAAGATCATGGGCGGAACGGTCGCGCTGAATAGACGTAAGGTCAGGACCGAAGTTGCCGCCTTCATTACCGATAGCGTGACAGGTATAACAAATTGCTTTGCCAAAAAACAGGATTCTTCCACGCTCGATGTCACCTTTTGTTATACCGCTCTCAATGGTATGAATGCGGGCAAGACGTTCAGCACGTACCTCTTTTAATTTGGTCATCAACTTTTCGGTAGTCGTGTTGAGTTCAGCGGGATACTTGGAGAACGTTTCGGAAAGATGCTCTTCAGTGAGGTTGTCAAGGCTCGGAGAGTTTTCCAACGCGCTCGCTAAAGCTTTTCCGATTTCAATATCTGTCGCACCCTGGAATACTGGCATCAGTCTCGGAAGTATGAATGCATCCGCTTTGCCAAGGAACTCCTTAGCAAGCTTCAATAATTGCTCATTTGATAATTTAGCTTGCCCCAAAACGCTGGCCACCTGCTGACGCACGCTGGCATCATTGGGGGGCTGCAGTTGCGCATACAGGTACTCGAAGTGCTTGGCCGAGATCTGAGTGCTGTCATTAAGCGACGTTCCAATTGCGTTGACCCGAAGGACGGTGGTATTTTGATCATTATCCGCCACCTGTTGAAGTGAGTTGTTCAATGCAGCGATGTTATGCAGCCGGATAAACTTTAACACATTAAGCTTGACTGTTGCATCAACACTCGAGGTTAGTTCCTTTCCAAACTGCGTAGTCCAGTTGGAGGGAACTTCCTTTATATTACAAGCACTCATCGCATCGAGAATGAAAAGTTTCTTTTCCAGGTTTCCACCGGCCATCTGATTGATCATGAATTGTTGCATGGACGCAACGCCACAATAGGAAACAAGAATGTCTTTCAATTGTTTTTCATCATCAACCTCCAATTTTGGTTTGTTCATTTGTTTTTGAAGGTACGTGATCATGCTGGATGCCCATTCCGGGTGATGACTAACTACCCAACGGGCAGTGCTTTCTAACGTGCTATCGTTGCTCGCCAGGAACGGGGTGACTTGTTCGGCTTTCAAGGAACGGTTCTGCATTTGATCGAGCGCGATTAAAGCAGCCTTCTTAACATCATCCGACGGATCAGTAAGTCCTTTCTTAACCATGTCGGGCTGGTTCATTGAGATAAGGGCGTAAATGATGCCGTGTTCAATAAAACGATCTTTAACTCCATCGGAAGCTTTGAGTAAAGCAGGTATTACACTCGACTCGCCAATCTGTCCAAGAGCGGTTGCCGCCTGGCGTCTGCATGCAGGTTCATCATCTTGAATCATCTTCAGGAGCTGATCGATCGAACCCTTGTCTTTCGCCAGTCCGACGGACCTCGCTGTAGCTATACGCACCTGAAGATCCTTATCGCTCAGTCCATTTCGCAACACCGCGATCGATTCATTACTATTGATCCGGTAAAGCGCAAACACGGCACGGGTACGCGCATATGTATTGGCTGATGTTCCTAACAAACCTGCGAGCGCGCTAACAGATTCCCCTCCACGATCCACGATGTTATTGACGGCTTTGTCAACCACAAAAGGTCGCGGGTCTTCGAGGTACTTGCTCACGGCAGCAATATCAAGCGACTTCCAATCAATAGCGTTACCAAATGGATCTTCAACTTTAGCTGCACCCTTTTTCCTTACCCGATAGATCGATCCTTGTAATTCCGGTTTGGACACCTGTGACAATGGACAACCTTTGATAAACCATCCTCCTGTTTCTACAACTAACAGGCTACCATCGCCATCTTCCAGTACGTCAGTAGGGTGGAAGTCTTCGTCGGATGTAGAAAAGAAAACTTCATCTTCTGTTCGGAACGACGCCCCATCGCGTATCAACTTATGACGAAGCACACGATGTGTATTGAATTGAGCGCTGAAAAGATTGTCCTGGTAGTCTCCACCCAATGAGTTATTCCTATAACGCGTGATCCCTGCCGGTGCCACTCTCGAATACTTCGTAACAACGGGCATAAGCTCTCCAGTTAAAGGTAACGCATCGCGCGTGATGTTCTTGTTTGGCTTGGGATAAATTCCGCCTTCGGTCCAATACATCAATGCATCGCGTTGTCCGGCTTTCGGGTCAGTGAAATACGTTTGTACTCCCAACACTTCGGATGCTGTGGTGAATGTAAGTCCGACGGGATTGTTCATTCCACCTGCAGAGATCCACTCAAGATTTGACCCGTCAGGCCTTACTCTCCACACTCGAGCGGTTTCGCCCTTCATACGAACGCCTTCTTTTGAGGTGACGTCAAAACCTTCGATCGCGCTGGTAAGGTACAGCCAGCCATCAGGTGCCATAAACGGGCCAATAAGACTATTCGCATTGACGTTCAACTCCCATCCGGAAAGAAGTACTTCGCGTTTTTCGGCTACACCATCTCCATCGGCGTCAGTAAATTTTATCAGATCGGGAGCTGATGAAGCAATGAGACTGCCTTTGTAAAACACGCCGCCCTGAGGAAAGCCAACTTTATCCGCATAGATGGTACTCTTATCATATTTACCATCACCATTCAAGTCTTCAAGCAGATTGATCCTGAACTGCGGACTGTCGAGCGCGGACTGAGTTTTTTTATAGACGTTGCCCGTGGACTCAAACACAAACAGGCGACCCCTCTCATCCACCATAGCAAACATGGGGAAGTCTACCAGGTCGGGACCAGCGACGACATCAACCTCAAACCCTTCGGGGACTTCAATGGGAGTTGTTATTGCGTTGTCACTTTTAGTACACGAGGTAAAGGTGAAACATGTGCTTGCCAGAAATAGGAAAAGCCAACAGTTAAACTTATTGCGGCGATACATGGCGGAGGGGTTGGTACTATGTGAATAAAAGCATTATTTATGAATCGTGCTAAGGATGCGGGTTGATGAGGATGGAATTTGTTGTGGGCGGGGAGGATTTCGAAGGAAATGCAGGGTTTGAATTTCGCTATATTTAGATGTGCGACGCAATTACGTAGTTGATGAACTCGTGGGAGGTGCAGGAGGTGGTGCACAGAATTGAGAATAAGGAAATATGAGCCATATGGCCAATACACACGCGTTGAACAAAACCTTCGGTAGTTTTTTGTAAGTCCCCTCATCATTAACTCATTTTATTGAATTCGTAACTTCCAGTTATAAACTTTAAATTTTATGACTATGGAA
>DATHIE010000817.1:0-14547 GCA_035316905.1 Chryseolinea sp.
GGGGTTTGATGTAAAAAGAAACTGCGGGCATGAGACCCGCAGCTTCGTAAGATATTAGTCGATCGTGAACTTAGTTGTTCAAGAAAGAGAATCCAACATTGAGGGTGAAATACGATTGATCTGAATCCAACTCGTTGCCGGCTTTAAAGCCATGGTTGTAGCGACCAGAGACATTAATTGCCGCTCCGTCAGTTAGATTATACAAGAATCCCACTTCAGGCGCCAGGGCAAAATTCCAAGCCTCCTGCTCCATTGTGTACAGGTTCATGTCCGTGTTTCTTCGTGTATAGATAGTTCCAACTCCAAGTCCAACGAAAGGGTTAAATTTTTCGCCTGGGCTGAAATAGTAGTTGGCGCCTAGAAGCATCGGAAAGTTGTTGCTATAACGGAATTGCTTCCCAGTAAGAGTTGATGTTCCTACCGTGTAGGATTCTCGAGTCAACTCTTCGTAAAATACATTCCATCCGAACGTTAGTCCGATACCGATGTTCGGCTGGACCATCTTTCTGAATTCAATGTTGGCACCTCTGAAACTTGCTTGAGAAACAAAGTCACCGAGGTCGCCCGTACCAAAACCCATTGAATAAGCAACGGTGAAGCTACTCTGTGCCTGTAATGCACCGCCGGCAAATAGCATTATAACGAATACTGATAATATCTTTTTCATAAGAGGGTGCATTAATTAAGTTTCAGGTAAGGAGATTGTTCAAACGCTTCATCGATAGCGTCAGTCACGCGAGAGATGTCATAGGCGTCGGTAAGTAGCCCATTTGCCACTGCAACCCATGCTGTTTGTGACTGATTGATTGGACTGTCGTTATCAACGTTTGGATCAGACATCGTGATAATCATTGAGCCCGTTGTGTAGCTGCTAATAGTGTAAGATGGAGGATAATACCAGCCCCAACCGCCATAATATCCGCCATACCACCAATCATACCAATAACTGTAGAAATAAGTAGTAGACGAAAGGGCACCTGGTGTTACTACTACGTTGGGCTCATCACTGATGTCAACTTTGGTCCAACCCCTGGATTCAAGGTTGTCGTCAATTGCGGCCAATATGGGCGTAGCAAATATATCCTTCATGTAAATCCATGTCGTATCACCGTCTTCAATGTCCACATCGACCACGATCTTGTCAGGCATTGCATAGGTCTGCCTGGATTGAAAATCAAAATCCTGGTTGTAGGTCGTGTACGTTACATCCAGGTCCTCCACATACTCGGGCCCTGCTGGATAGCAACTCAGCAAAACAACGGGTATAACCGCCATTAGTAATAGTCTTTTCATAATAAGGTTATTTTTTGCGTCAAAAGTACTACAAAAATTAGAAATGCGTCCATGACTTTCTCAGATTTTCGATCAGGATGAAAAGTACACGGTGAATCATATTCGTAATGTTTGAATATGGATATTTGAAGTCTCAAGCGGTCAAAAACCCGGTCGTTCGGTATCGCGAAAATATTACAGTTATGAGAATCTTATTTGCCCTTATGTTGTTGCTTGCCGGTTATCCCATGCAGGGACAGGTGATCATCTCCTTATTACTGGGAGACAAACTGAATTCAGGACAAGTTGAATTCGGATTGGACGGGGGTATAAACTACCCCTCTATACGCGGACTCGAAGGTGGAGATGCCAGATCTACGTTCAATATTGGATTCTATTTTGACATAAAATTAAAAGATTCGGCGTGGATGGTTCATACGGGTGTACTAGTAAAGTCCACGATGGGCGAATCAAACCTCCCGACCTATTCACTCGGTGACCCTGATCTGGACAACTCATTTGCTGATGGTCGTGTAAAGAAAAAGATCAACTATTTCAATGTGCCCATCATGATGAAATACAAGATCAATAAAAGGATATATGCAGAAGCAGGTATTATGCCATCGCTGCGTGCGAAAGCATACGACATCTTCACCACGTCGGACAGCAACGGCGATCTAGAGTATACGTTGGATATTAGGGATAAATACCATCGACTCGATTTCGGATTGATAGGAGGCGTAGGGTACCGGCTTATGGGTGGTAATGGCATGAACCTCGGCGTTCGTTATTATCTTGGTCTGGTAGATATAACTATCGACGACACAACTCCCGATCAATATAACACTTCACTATACTTTAGCCTGGGAATTCCAATTGGCGCAGGAAAGGCAAAGGCCAGGGAAGGTCGCAAAAAGACCGAGTAAGTCATTAAGAAGACTCAAAACATTTCTCCGATATTCAACCATACGCCCCAATAATTATGGCTGAATCCCAGATCGACAGCAATGTTAGCATCTGAATACTTATTCATTTTAATTCGAACGCCAAAACCGGCCGCAGCCTGCCAGGTTCTAAATTGTTGTGTGTCGAACTCAGAAGCGGACGAAATATTTAAGAATGCGACCACGCCAAGCAAGCCATTGTCAGTGAGTTGATAGCGCTGCTCGGCCTCAAAATATAGCATTGCATTTGAACGATACCGTCCAGTTTGAAATCCCCTGCTGCTAATACCTGTATTGGGCACCCAGTTTGTTGCTGGTAAATCCAGATACGGTGTTTGGCCCTGTAATACCGTCCAGTAGTATGAGCGAACCGCGAGGATATGATCATATTTTTTGCTAAACCTTATATACTTACGTCCATCAACAAACAAGGAGGTATTGAAGTACGTGCTGCCCAGCCATTCCTCATTTCTCCTCAGAGTCAGTAGCGCATAGGCACCCCGGAGCGGATTGATGGCATTGGTCCTGGAATCATAAACTAAATTGATCGTGAAGCCTGATGAAGTTGTTGTGGTAATGGTTTCGTCGTAGCGACTCAGATGTCCCTCGCCGACATATTCCGTTTCATCTATATTGTAATGACGGTCGTAGTTATATCCAACACCCGCGAACCAATAATTAAATATTTTGAACAGTCCGGTTTGATATAGTCTTAAATAGTCCGAATCGATGAGTGATCTTTCCCACTCCGGACTATCGCCGCCAAGGCCCCACGAGTATTGCGGGAAGTGTGCAATTCTGTAATCAGCGATAAGATTGAAGATATTCCTTGAAAACCAGATATTGGGTCGAAGATATAGACCGTACCTGTCAACGAAGTTTGTATACGGAATAAGGTAGACGTTCGAAAGGTTCGTAACACTTGGATCACCGGCATAAAACGTTGCGTTTACGGCCGTGATAACAGCTTTACCACCACCCGGTACGTTAACGGCAGCAGGCAGCAACGAAAAATGCATCTTTCTATTCGACCTGTATTCACTTGCTGATTTTCGCTTTTTTTTGGCAAAAAGCAAGTCCACGATGTCCAGGTCTGTTGAGTCAGAGATCTGGGCAGAAGTCTGCAGGCATTGCGCCAGGATTAAACCGATTAGTATTAGCCTCGCCATTTGGGATTTAGGCTGAAGATAAAATTAAAAAAGCCATTTGAGATAATGGCTTTTTTGTTGTTTATCAAGTCAGTGGATCCGTTTGGCTGTGCAACTCTACTTCAGTTCGCCAATAAACGGAATTGCTTCAAAAATCTTTGTGCGAATTGCACTTAGGAAATATGCTTCCAACTGATAGAACTGCGCAGCAGGTTTAGCGCCGGCAACTTTTTCGATCTTTTTGTGATAGGTAGCTATCAGTTTGTCAGTTTCAGCACCAAGGCTGATGGTTTCGTTAATTATCTGCGATGTAGTAGCTTCATCGATGTTGGCATAGCTGTTTGCATACTTTTCAAGGATTGCAACACGCTTATGGCCTAAGGCTTTGCGTTTGGTTTCGTACTCATCGTACAGTTTCCAGAAAGCATCTTTTGGAGCTCCTTCGAGCTTAATGAATTCGGCAACAAGAGCCTTTTTCTCCTTTCCATACATCGACTGAATTAAGTCGATATCTTCCTTATTGGACTGCGCGAAAGAAATAAGAGGAATGCAAATCATTGCCAGTGAGAGTAGTTTTTTCATAGAAACGCTTGATTTAAGTTCTGAATAGTTTTGAAATGGAGGCCAAATTTAAATAAGCAGCTGTTGAGAAACCAAATAATAATCAGATATAAATCATTGGATTTGAATGGCATTGTAACAGCATTGGCGGTATCATCGGCATCCAGGCGGAATTCTTCGCGGAGATGGCGTTTTTTCTATTTTTTGTTGCGACATTTGGCCTGATCAGACATAATTCATTAACTGAAGTCTCTCTGCTTCAGATTTAATGGTTTGATATTTTGAAAATAAAAAGACCATGATGTATCACAGGATTATCTATTGCGCGATCGTTTGTTTACTTGTCGGCGTTAACTCATCTGCCCAGGATCTTCCATCAAACAGGCTTAAGCCCGGAACGCTTTATCACCCCGGCGATAGTGTAAAATCTCCCCGGCTTGGTCTATCGGCCAGGATTCCCGAAGGGTGGGAGGGAGTTTTGCCGCGAGACACAGAGGTGTTTCTATTAATGCCGAACACAAACATTGTTGGCGAGATGTTCATCGTCGTGAACGAGAAGCTTGATCTTGCAGGCCAACGTAAGCGTTGGGAAGCGGGGGCCGAACTTGCTCCAGGTTTGAAGCTTCAGGTTGACGGTGGTATCACGGTCCGCGACGGCGATATTCTAAGTGCGAACGGCAAAGCAGTGGGCGCCCAGGCCAATGCGCAAAACCGTGCCTACCTGGAAGCCAGGTGTAGCCCTCACGGATTCTGTGTCGTCGTTCTTGCTATCACGGACAATGCTTCCCTTGAGCGTGTAAAGCAGGGGTTGCAAGCATTCATGAGCAGTACTTCATTCAAGAAACCGTCGACAGATTCTCCCTATAAAAACTTTGACTGGAAACCCTTTCTGTCTGGAAAAATTTTGTTGGGAATAAATCAAGAAGAAGGCGGAACAAAGGAAGATGAAGTTGACCTCTGCTCAGATGGTACTTTTGAATCAAGGATCACTAGAACCGGCGTATTCAAAGGACAAGCAAAAGGATATCAAGGAAAAAAACGGGGCACATGGGACGTAAAGAGCAATGGTGAAAAAGCGACGCTTACGTTTACTTTTGAAAAACTTGACCCGGTTGAAATCGAACTGTTAGCTAAAGACGAAGAGATATACATCAAGGGAGCGCGCTATTTTGTTGGAGAAAGCGAAAGGTGCAAGAAATAGAATAGCATGATGAAATTGTTAAAGAAGCCGATATCCCTGGTGGCGATTTCGGTTATTATATTGGGATGCGACGCATCTAAAGACGGTAAGCCCGGTGGAGACTTAGCCGGCAATTCCAACGGATCACATAACGACAAAAGCAACCCTCCGGGTATGGTATGGATTCCTGGCGGCGAATTTACCATGGGAACAGACGACCCGGAATCATATCAGTATGAACGGCCAGCGCACAGGGTCCGCGTTGACGGATTTTGGATGGATGTCACTGAAGTCACCAATGCCGATTTTAAAAAGTTTGTAGACGCTACCGCATATGCTACCACAGCGGAAAAGAAGCCGGAATGGGATGACTTAAAAAAACAACTTCCGCCTGGGGCACCTAAGCCAGCGGAATCGATACTTGTTGCAGGATCATTGGTATTTTCGCCTCCTGCATATACAATTTCACTCGACGATTATTCGCAATGGTGGTCATGGCGCAATGGGACGGACTGGAAACATCCGGAAGGGCCCGGAAGCTCCATTGAAGGTAAAGACAACTTTCCGGTTGTTCATATTTCCTACGATGACGCATTAGCTTATAGTAAGTGGGTGGGCAAGCGTCTTCCGACAGAAGCTGAATGGGAGTTTGCATCACGCGGGGGCCGGGAAGGTCAACGCTTTAGCTGGGGCAACGAGTTTAATCCCGGAGGACGTTTTATGGCAAATACTTTTCAGGGCGTTTTCCCCTCGACAAATTCTGGAGATGATGGTTTCGTTGGAAATGCACCAATCAAATCTTTTCCTCCTAATGACTATGGCCTGTATGATATGATTGGCAACTGTTGGGAATGGACCAGTGACTATTACAACGTCAACTATTACGATGAACTTGCCCGGAAAGGTTTGGCAATAAATCCTACCGGCTCGTCAAAACCCTACGACCCAAATGAACCCTATGCAGTCAAACATGTCACACGGGGTGGGTCTTTTTTATGTGCTGAAAATTATTGCGTGAACTACAGGCCAAGTGCCCGCCAGGGTTCTGCCTTTGATAGCGGTATGTCCCATATTGGTTTTCGGTGCGTTGCAACGCCAGATATGGCAAAATAACCGCATACTTTTGATAGTGATTTGATGCCGTTACGCCTTTCCGGATAGAGCGTTTGTCATTGCTTTTTGGGCAATTTCCCCACCTTTCCCAAGCAAACCTTTTTTGAATATTAGCGTTGTGTTTGCCAGTCCATGGTTCATTAGTATAAAACTATCGACTATCAAACTATGGACCATGGACCATCAAACTATGGACTTTAAACCATGTTCGACTGGATCATCAAATTCAGAAATAATTATAAAAATCGATACAGGGTCGGATATAAAAGAGGCGTCTATCTCTTGTGGTTGGAAGTAAGTTTTGGACTTGTGATGGTCGTGTTCATGATGATTTTGGTGAAAATTTTTCTTGATTGATAATTTATATGTTATCCAAATTAGAAGGCAATCAAAGTTTAGTGCGTGAGTTGTAATGCCCAAGTACAGACTTTGAGATTTTGGGTTAAAAGAAGATGGCCGGTCGGTGACCGGCTTCTTTTTTTTATGGTGATCCATTTATAAACAACATCTCGACTCTGACATTTATTTAAGGCGCCAAAGGTGGCTTTCCTAAGATGAGGTATTTTAAGTAAATTTAATGTTAAGGAGTCTGTCTTGGGTAAGGGACATTGACAAAACGCCGCCATTGCTCTGATACCTTGTAGGAAGACAGCTAAAACATGATGAGAAAGTTCTTTACAATTGGTCACTTCCGATTCATTCCGTTTGTCTTAGTTCTCACAGCGTTGCAAGAAAACATTGTAGCGCAACCTTCGACGTTGTTAGAAAAGAATATAATTTTTGATCAGGTCCGACAAGAACTGGGCCTGACGCAAGCCACCATTAACTGTGTACTTCAGGACCGTGAAGGCTACTTATGGGCAGGTACCTGGTCCGGACTTTTCCGATACGATGGATACTCCACCACAGTCTATCATTCCAGCCGTGATGCAGGAAAAATTAAAAGTAATAAGATCACAACGCTATTTGAGGATGCCAACGGAAGGTTGTGGATTGGGACGCACATGGCAGGATTGTTTCTATATAACAGGGGCGACGATACATTCACAAACTATTCTCATGACCCAGCCAATCCGGAAAGTATAAGCAGCAACAATATCTCGTCCATCGAAGAAGATAAAGAAGGAAACCTCTGGGTCGGTACCGAACATGGCCTTAATTTATTCGATGGTACGCGGAATAAGTTTCAAAAGTTTTTCCATTCCGAAAGTGACTCATCCTCATTAAGCTTCAACTTTATTAACCATCTCTACTACTCCTCGGCCAATGAACTTTGGATAGCTACAAATTCAGGAATAAACCGGTTGGTCAAGGCCGGCAATACCTACAAATTCGAAAGATATTTTCTTCCTAATACCACAAATCCGCATGACCTGCGGAATTTCATCTTTCAGATAAGAGAACTGAATATTGATGGAAAGCGCTCGATCTGGTTCAGCACAATGAAAGGATTAGGCAAATGGGACAACGGGGTAATACAAAGTTTTACAGTCCCAGGCAAACCTTCGCCATACAGTTTTATCAGATGTATTCTCCCTGTAGAAAGAACGAATCCATTTATTATTACAGGGTCGGAAATGGGACTTCATTTCTTTGACGTAAAAACCGGAGCATTCAAAAAGTTTCTAAGCAATGAAGAAGCTTCAGGTAATCTCACTCAGAGTACGATTACGGCACTTTACATTGATAGAGGGGGTGTGCTTTGGGTCGGCACAAAACGTGGTTTGAATAAATTTGACAGCTACGCAAAAAATTTTGAGGCCTATAAGACCACGATGTTCGACGCGGCAAAGAACATCATTACCGGTCTTCAGGAATCAGAGATGGGCGGGTATTGGGTTTCTACAGTAGGGGGCGGGTTGTACCGATTGCAGAATGGCTCGTTTCATTCGATACGCATTCCTAAGTCTGATAACCATGAGTTTGCAAACTTCATTCAGACAATGATTGTGGATTCCAGGGGAAATATTTGGCTGGCAACGGCTGGGTCCGGGTTGTACAGATTCAACGAAAAGAATTATAACAAAAACAATGCTACCGTAACCTCATTCGACCACTTCCACACAAAATCCAAGTCCGCACTGAATAACGACTTTGTCATGTCGTTGGAGGAGGATGTAAATGGAAACATTTGGGTGGGCACGTGGGGTGGTGGCCTTAACAAGATCACTCCTGATGGTCAAGTCTTTCAATATAACCAGCCTGAGTTGAAGAAAGTACCGTTAGTTGCATTGCATGCTGATCTGTCCGGTACCCTGTGGGTGGGAACACGCGGCAACGGACTGTATCGTGTCAAAACCAGAGATCAGGAAGTGGATATCGAAATTTTTCAACAAGGAAAGGATTCGACGAACTCACTCAGTAACAATGTTATAAATGCGATCTATGAAGATCACGGTGGAAAACTTTGGATAGGGACAGATGACGGATTAAATTCCTTTGACAGACGGACAGAGAAGTTTTCTGTAACGGAGATAAAAGGCTCCGGCAAGTCGGTTATAGTAAGTATTCTTGAGGATGATTTCGGAAAGCTTTGGCTTGCGAACTGGGACGGTTTGACTTTGATTGATCCAATGGATCCGGAATACATCAAAAACTACGATGCACATGACCGCGTACTGGGTGGTTTCTTTTACAGCAACGTTTGTTTCAAAGATTCACACGGACGGTTATTGTTCGCTGGTTCTGACGGATTTAATATCATTAATCCGGCTTCCTTAGCAGGCAACCCAAATCAAGGTCCGCTGGTTATACAGAATTTTCAAGTCTTGAACCAGCCAGTCCCTTTCGGCAAACATTTTAATGATCGGGTTCTGCTGGATAAGCCAATTTCTCAGGCGGACGTAATTACCTTGAAGCATTTCGAAAATACTATATCATTTGAATTTGCAGCCCTCGACTTTGCAGCACCTGATAAACTACGGTATGCCTACCAGTTGGACGGATTGGACAAAGACTGGACCTATACCGACGCGTCAAGGAGATACGTGAATTATACCAACCTGAATTATGGTAAGTATACGCTGAAAGTGCGGGCGACAAATAATGAGGGCGTTTGGAATGAGAGGGTAAGTGAAATAAACATAGTCATCTTGCCGCCCTGGTGGAAGACACAGTGGGCGGTAATGCTCTACGCAATTGGCGCGATGTTAGTTCTGTATGGATTCCGGAAGTTGATATTAATGCGTGCAAACTTTATTCACGATATAAAGCTCGAACGGGTTCAGCGTGAGAATATGGAAAAGCTGAATCGAGCCAAGCTGCAATTCTTCACGAACATATCCCATGAATTCAGGACTCCATTAACCTTGATCCTGGGACCAGTACAAAGTTTGTTTGAATCGGGAACCGGAAGCAAGATCATCCGTGATCAACTCCATAGCATAAACAATAATGCCCAAAGATTGCTCAGGCTTGTTAATCAGTTACTCGACTTCCGGAAGGCTGAAAGCGGCAATCTCAAGCTTGAAGTGTCAGAGGGTAACGTCGTAAAGTTTCTGAAAGAGATCAAGCTTTCATTCGATGGCCTCGCCGAACAAATGATGATTGACTTCCGTTTTTATTCGTCCTCAAATGTCATTAAGGCTTGGTTCGATCGCGATCAGTTTGAGAAGATCATGTTTAATCTTTTGTCCAATGCTTTCAAACATACACCGGAACAAGGCACGATAGCGGTGCGGATCGTTGAAGGAAAGGATGACATCACAATCGCAGTGGAAGATTCGGGAAAAGGAATTAAACCTGAACATTACGAAACAATCTTTCAGACTTTTTTCAGCTACGACGAAGACCGGCACCACACGGGCACAGGTATCGGCCTCGCTCTCACAAAAAGTCTTGTCGATGCACATCATGGTACGATAAGTGTCGAGCGCACTGAGGATCAGGTGACTCGCTTTAGTGTTAAGTTATTGCGTGGGAATGACCATTTTGATCAGTCAGAACTGTCGCAGGCATCGATAGATGTTGAACAAATTGAATTTTATCCTGTGGTTTCTCCCGGGACATTGTTCGAAACAGAGCCTGAAACGGATCGGCTGCTTCAGCGGACCGAAGATCAGCCTAAGCTCATGATAGTTGAAGACAACAATGAAGTGCGTGCGTATATCAAATCCATTTTCGTAAATGACTTCGTTATTCTTGAAGCCGAAGACGGAAAAGAAGGGTTATCGTTAGCACTGGAAGAAATACCGGATGTAATAATAAGTGACGTTATGATGCCAATGATGGATGGCATCTCAATGACTCGGCACATAAAATCTGATGCAAAGACTTCACATGTTCCGATCATTCTTCTTACCGCACGGACCTCGCTTATTTTTAAGGTTGAAGGCCTCGAGACAGGTGCAGACGATTATGTGAACAAACCTTTTAATCCAAAAGTATTGCAGCTGAAGGTCCGGAATCTTATAAAAGCGCGTGAGACAATGAGAAAGGCTTTCCGTGATAATGATACACTTTCTATCGAACCGCGCCGGTTAACGCTTACTTCCACGGACGAAGAATTTGTACAAAAGGTCTTAACCAGTATTGAAGAAAACATGAGCAACGCCGATTATTCTGTCGAGGAGTTGGGTATGGATGTGGCCATGAGCCGCATGCAGCTATACCGCAAGTTAAAGGCGCTCACGGGACAGTCAGCAAATGAGTTCATTAGGACAATTCGGCTAAAAAGAGCAGCACAAATGCTGGAGCAAAATCAGCTTACCATCGCAGAAATTACTTATGAAGTCGGGTTCAACGACCTCCAGTATTTCAGAGAATGTTTTAAGAAACTCTTTGGAGTGACACCGTCCGAGTATACACAGAAGCGCATCAGAGACACGATTGCCGATTAATATCCGTCCCTAGTCGGGAATTCCGTATCATTCAAGGATCACGCGCTTTAAGTAGTAAACGTCTGGATCGACGATAGGAGTAATATCACTTCGAACTGTTACTCCTTTTTTACCAACCATAATTCGTTCAGTCCCATTGCTAGTTTGGATGTCGAGAGGTAGCGGGTCGGTAAAGTTTAATAGCTTTATCAAATAGTCAGTATTACCAGTTTGCTTAACACCAATATCAAGTTTGTTCGTTGTTCGTAAATAAAGATGAAAGACCGGCTTAAGGTTCATACCGGAAGCCTGACTGAATACTCCCTCAACATCGTCTGTGGTTATGAAATTGTCATAGGTAAACCTTGCATCAGTGGCTAGCTTTTTAAGGGTTGGGAAAAAGATTTCGTCCCCGATAATGTATCGTAGCGTATGCATAAAGAACGCGCCCTTGACATAAATGTCATACTGATAGACGGCATCCGCATCCACATCACTTCCTGGAATTATGGGTTTTAGATTAGACGTGCCCCTTGCAGTTTCTTTCATTTGCTGGAGATAGGCCTCCTTTCCGGCGTAGTCTAACGTGTACAGTCTATCGGCGAAGCTGCAAATTCCTTCATGGATCCACATGTCTGACCAATCTTTAACAGTGATTTTGTTACCCCACCACTCGTGACCCAGCTCATGTAGCAAAAGCCAGTCAAAGTCTTTTCCTCCGGAAACGGTATACCTGAATTTGTTGCCGTAAGCATTCAAAGTCTGATGTTCCATCCCTAAGTGGGGAGTTTCGCAAATTGCAATTTTGTCTTTAGGCCATGGGTAGGGTCCAAAGTACTTTTCCTCCAGTTTCATGCAACGTTCCAACGCGTCAAGTAATCGGTTTGCTTTATTTTCATGTACGTTGAGAACATAAAATTGGAGCGGGATCTTGTCTCCGCTGACAGAAGTGAATGATCTCGTAACTACTTTGTACCTACCAATGTTAAAAAGAATGCTATAGTTGTTAATGGGGTATGAGGTCGTCCAGTGAAAGGTTCGTTTATGACCTTTCTTAACGTTGCTCTTGAGCGAACCTGGACCAGCGACATACAAATCATCCGGAACGGTTATGATGAGATCAGCTCCTTCGTTGGGTTCGTCACTAGGGTGATCCTTGCAGGGAAAATAGATTTTAGCGCCTTCACTTTGACAGGTAATGGCGACCCAGGGATGCCCAAGCGAATCTTGCGCCCAGGTAAATCCGCCCACCCACGGAGGATTTTTGGATACACCGGGTTTTCCTCCATACTCGATTTTTACAGTCGCTTTTGCGTCGGTCAACGGCGAGGCTGGTGAAATTCTGATTAAGTCGTTCTCATGTGTAAAGGCAGCTGGCTTGTTGTTTACCCACACTTTCCTTACTTCAAGCAGACTAACCAAATCAAACACCAACGTCTGGGTGAATTGCGAAAGGGCAACTTCAATTTCTGTCGTACCATCAATCGACTGCAGAACGGGATCCACCGCAAGTTTAATGGTATAGTGCCTTACATCCATTATGGCCTGCTCTGGTTTCAGAATTCCTCCGGACTTAAGATCCTGTCCAGCGCCAAGGAATGGTGCAATCAGGAACAGCGCTAAAAAACGATATCGCATCTTATCAACAGACCACGCGGTTTATTTCACTTCCTTGATCTTTGTGAAGGCTGTACGGAAACTATTCCAAGGAGTATTTTCTCCTGCTTTTTCATCCTTGATCTTTCCATAAAATCCATCCATAAAATTGTCTGGACCTGACCAAACTGTCTGGACTATTCCCTGAAAATTATTCTGCATGTTTGTGGCTGATTCCCTTCTAAACCGCACCATGTCATCGACCTGGACCGCGGCAACCTTTGGATTCCTCCAGGGACAAGTAACAACTTTAAATCCCTTCATTGCAAAATAAACTGCAGTTTTGTCGGCTCGTTCATAATGCCAGTCGCAGATCATAACATCTTTTGGAATAAGGTCAATGGCGCGATGCGTATTGTTCATGCTGGCTTCCCACATCCCCATTCCTGTCGCTTTACCGTCGAGCAATCGATCACCCCATATCCATAGCTCACGGTTCTTGCTGGCAAGGTGGTTCCGGATCTTGGTAACTTCTCCCGCAAATAGATCGGCTTTATCAAGGCCACCACAACGCGGACATTTCGTATCACCAATATAAAACACTTCGTCCATTCCAGCGTGAAACGCATTGGTTTCGAAAACATCACATATCTCATCCATTAAAGAAAAAACTACCGCGTGCACTTCCGGATGCAGGGGACAATAACTCTTGCAGTACAAACCGTCTGCATTAGGCCATGAATATTTCTCAGGCATCTTAACATGCGGGGTTTCGTCAAACTGTGGATACACTCGCAGCAGGTTTCCAATCTTTCCGGCCCACGACTGATGCCCCAAAAGATTGATCTGAGGTATAAGCCTAATCTTATTTGCACGGCAGGCCTCTACAATTTTTTTAACGTCTGCTTTGGACAAGGCAACACTGTCACGCAGCTCAGGATGGCTCTCGAATTGGTAATTGTAATCGACCCGAAGAATTAACGTATTGACCTGGCGTGTCGCAAGTTCCTCTTTAATGAATTTCACAAAGGTGTCGACAGAAGATGGCTTTGGTGCACCAACGCAAAAACCGCGAATGGGCATGAGAGCGTCGATGTTTGATTGAGCGATTGTAGCTCCCACTGATAACATCAGTAAGGCGGCGGCAAAGAAATAGTGAAAAAGCTTTTTCATAGGATTGGGGGCGTTGTTGATCTGGTTTATCGAATATTGAAAAATATAAAATGAGTGAAACCCATTAAGGCAATACTTTTTAAATGGAAAAGAAGGGTGAGTGACGGTGTAAGCTTTATGTGTTTTTCGACACATGAGCAAATCAAGCGTGCAACAGGAATACGGTCAAAGTCTTTGGTCCGTGAGCCCCGAGAACCAGCGACTGCTCAATATCGGCAGTCTTTGATGGTCCAGCGATAAAGGTTCCGAAACTATGATTAGAAGAACCAAGGAGCTCATAAGCATCCTGCATGGACTCGCACACCTTTGATGCATGAACCACCAGCACGAGATGTTCACAAATAAAAGGCAGGACCCTGTCACCCATGTTTTCTTCAGTTATCCAGACTGCTCCATTTTCCGCAACGGCGAAGTGACCGGCAAGGATTGAAACAGTTACATTCTCCAGCATCCGTGGGTCCTTTTCAAGATCACCATTTTCGTGACTACTTCTCAGTTGCGGAATGAGACTGACCCGGCGTGTTGATTGAGGGAACCGTTCGCGAAGATGTGAGTCGATCTCGTTCCATGACATCGCATCAATCGACGTTCCTCCGATGTTCCCCAATGACCTTACAAATTTCTGAATGCGCTGAGAAGATTCGGAGGGTTCAAGGTGCAACTCCGGAAGAGCTGAAGACGCAGGTTGGTTTTTCTGAACCCGTGCTAATATCTTTTCGCGGCTATTCATTTTGTTTCCTGTT
>DATHIE010000818.1:0-2254 GCA_035316905.1 Chryseolinea sp.
CCCTTGAATTGACCGTAAAAGTGAAGGTGACAAATGTAACGGGCAATGGCGTTTTCGTTGCGTTGCGCGGGGACGGTGATTCCAGTTCCAGTTCGATTTTTTTTGAAACTACCCAGGATGTTCAAACCATTAACGGTACTGCCGATTTTACTAGCTATACGGTCAAGCTGGATTCGTATCCTGAAGGAGTTAAATACATCTACATATTTCTGATCATGCACGCAAGCAGTACCGGATCGGCGAATTTTGATGACATTTCTTTAATTAGTCGTCATTAGACCTGAGAAGGAGAAGCCAGTACTATCAAAACCAGGTCGCGCGTTCAATGGCTGCGTTGCTTGGACTCGATTATATACAAAACAAACCAGTAGGCGACTCTATTCGGCCGATGCTGGGGATGAAATAGCGATCGACTTGCGCAAATACAGGTTACTTTACCGATTGAATTAGTTGCCTGTCAAGTATCGCTCTGATTTTTGAATTTATATTTATATTTAGGTTTAGGTTTACATTAATCAGAAATTAATAGTCGTTATGCGAAATGATAATTTGATAGGTAAAACGGTAGGGCTATTGTGTGGGATTTTATTACTTGTTAGCGCCTGCTCTGATGATGATGATCACACCACGACGCAGATTGTGGATGATGACGTTGAAGGGTCAATTGGCTGGCAATTTGTAAACATGGCGTCTGCAACGCACACGGGTGTTGTGGTCAATTCGGCTTCCGCTTCTTCGTCACATTCTCTATCCATTACGTCTTCTGAAGTAAAGGCGGACGGATATTCATTCTGGAGCTTGAAGGTGACCCCACCGGACATCCCCGTGGGTGCTAGTCTTGAATTGACGGTAAAAGTGAAGGTGACAGATGTAACGGGAGAGGGCGTTTTCGTTGCGCTTCGCGGGGATGGCAACTCCAGTTCAAGTTCAATCTTTTTTAAATCCACGCAGGACAACCGAACTATTGACGGCACTGCCGATTTTACTACTTATTCCGTCAAATTGAGTTCGTACCCTGAAGGAGTCAAAAACATATACATATTTCTTATGATGGACGGAAGCGGTACTGGCTCTGCAAATTTTGACGACATCTCTTTAGTTAGTCATCATTAGACCCGAGCGACATAAGATGACAGTGAAGCGTCAACCCCTTGTAGGTTTATTATTACTTGGTGTATTCATCACGCCACCCATTGCGATATTTGGCCAAAACAAAAAACTCGAGGAGCAGACGTGGATACATGGATCCGCAGATTGTCGGCAAAATAAGGATGCGGGATTGCAAGTAGTCAAATATGATCCTTCGACTTACATACTGCGACAAAACAAATGCCTCAACTACGAGGCTCCATTTCTATACTTGTTTATCGGTGCCAACAGAGCGTTGCTGCTTGATACCGGTGCTGAGGCACCTGACGATGCATTCCCTCTTTTCGAAACCATAAAAAAGATTCTTAGCGACAAGGGTGGCAAAATGCTGCCACTGGTCGTTGTACATTCACACGGTCACAGCGATCACTACTCCGGCGATCATCAGTTTAAAGGAAAACAGGGTGTTCAGCTCATACCTCCGACGAAGGATGCTGTTATAGAATTCTTTCAATTGAAGAACTGGCCAGATGCACAGGCGTCTTTTGATCTTGGAAATCGCGTTCTAAATATTATTCCCATCCCGGGTCACGATCAGATGTCGATTGCTTTATATGATCCGCAAACGCGCTGGCTTTTAACAGGAGATACGATTTACCCGGGCCGGCTATACGTCAGAGATGGACAGGCATTTTGTTCGAGCATTGAAAGACTCCTTGCATTTAGTAAGGAGCATCCCGTTCAGTATTTAATGGGAAATCATATTGAAATGTCTCAGACCAAAGGGGTGGATTATCCAACAGGAATGACATTTCAGCCCGATGAACATATTCTGCCTCTTGATTTAAAGGTATTAGACCAGCTTCGTGATGCTTGTGAAAAAATGCAAAATCGCATTGTTTATTACATTCAGGACGATTTTATCATCGTACCCAAGTAGTACGTTTGGGGTTTGTCGACCGAGCATTTACTTTTGATGTTGTGATTCGTGGGCTATGCGGCTGGACAGTTACATACAGTCATTACTTTCCACGAACTTTATTGAGAAAGATAAACCATAAACGTTGTATGATAGTTTGTTTAAAAAAGAAATGGTTGGTTGCTGCCGTTGCGGCGTGTTTATTTCTGTCGGCTTGTGACGAAGATATTGATGTACCTACAGTCA
>DATHIE010000819.1:0-4121 GCA_035316905.1 Chryseolinea sp.
GCTTTCGTAGCCGGGTTTTCCTTGTATCGAACAATCTTATTGATTAGTACTAACGGTGATTTGCTTTCTGCATAGGTGTATGCGAAATATACATATCCATTTTGATCGAAATCCGGATGTAACGCCAGGCCTAGTAGCCCGGATTCCCCTATTTCTTGGACTACAGAATCGAGCCTTAGCCATACCTTCACGTTTCCATTTTCAACTACGTCTATGATACCAGGCCTTTGTGTGAAAAACAATCTTCCATCAGGAGCGACATCTAACTCCCAAGGCGTATCCAAATGGTCAGCAACAATATATCCTTTAAATACTGTGCCCTCATCCTCATCAAACCAATCATCACAAGAGATCATGCCGAAAAAGACACTGATCACTACTAATGTCCATACCCTTGGCATGGTCACTAAATTCCAAGCGGGTTGCTTTTCCATGACATAAATTTTCTACATCCCGTCGTGCATGAAAAATAATGCCAAAAGAATTAATATGATGGCTCTCACTTATGTAGTCCGTATTTCCCGTTATAAATTTTACTTTGCGAGCAAGTAATCGATTGAGTTGGTCCGGTTAATGAGCGAAATGGAGATAGTTTGTAATTCGCTCGGTAGCATTAATTCCACAAAATGAGGATAAAACTTTCTGTGGAATAAATTCGTCCCATTTAAAAAGTAGGCAATAAACTGTGCAGACGTTGCCATTCTAGATGATCCAATTAATCTTATGTGACGTGATGATTTTTTTTTAGAAAGGGACGAAGATTCAGAATCTCAATAACTTGTCGAAACGATCGCGAAGCTTCGAAGGCAGGTATTCTATAGTGCGCGATGTCTTCACACGGAGAAACTCTTTGTTAGCGTTCAGTGATATAATTCGTGATTTTCTGCTTGCTAAATGGCACCAATCAGAATATCTCTTCATGGGAAAATACGGAACGTAAGATATTGCACAATTCGTGAAAAGTATTGGGCTTTTCGATGCATCCATTAGCTCCCTTGTTTCTGTATACCAATTCATCTTCCGCCCTGATAGTGGTGGAGAACATAATTGTGGGTATGTCTCGTAATTGTTTGTCCGCCCGGATTGTTTCCAATACTGTAAGGCCACTCATACATGGCATATTAACATCCAGGAATATGTAGTCGGGCGTGATTGACTGCAACATGCTGAGGCCTTTTTTTCCATCAGATGCCTGAAAATATTGACAAGACGGGTCGACTTCGACCATCGCTGCCTGGAAGAGCACCAGATCATCTTCATCATCGTCGATATAGAGTATAATCATCTTTTAGGCCCCTCTTTGGCCGTTATCAGTGATTAGTTGACTTATTATTCCCAGAAGGCTTTCTAAATAAAATGGCTTGTGCAAAAAATAATTTACGCCAACATTCATGGCGTCATTTCTTTTTTGAAGGTCATTGGAAATCATCAAAATAGGCGTGTTCCTGGATTCAGATCTTAGACGCAAGTATTTGCACACCGCTATGCCGTCAGAAAATTCCATTTGATGGTCAAGAATAAAGAGATCCGGACATATAAACGATTTATTAAAAATATCAAGCGTATTATTGATAGCTTGCACCTCGTAACCGTGTTTGCTTAGGCCTTGGCCTAACAACAGAAGCATATCTTCATCGTTCTCTGCGATCAGTATTTTCTTGCCCGTCATAAAGCCTAGCACGCTAAAAGTTCGCCGTATAGTGAGCCGTCAAACAACGGAAATGATCCTTACAGAAAAGGCAGTTCCAACGCGTTGTTTCCAGTAGAGAGAACCAAATTAACACCCGCGGCAGATAAAATCTATCCGTGGATTTCGGGATTTTTCAGTGACTTGCTGTTGATGTATTGGTTGCTTCGGATGTCAGATGGTACTTTGTAACCTGGAAAAGCACATGATCAATAAAATAAAGGTTTTTCATGTTGAAGATTATAAGATCATGAGAGATGGTGTGAAACATCTATTATCTCAGGATAGTGACATTGCTATAGTTGGTGAAGCCGGTAACGCGGAAGAATTGATGGAAAGAGTGAAATTAAACCGGCCTGACGTTCTGATTCTGGATATCTATCTCGATGCCATGGAGCATCTAAAAAACAGGAATGGTTTTGAGATTTGCGCCATGATTAGAGAAAAATATCCGACGATTAGAATTATTGCGCACTCAATCTATGACGATGCCGACCGTGTCGCCCGAATTCTAAAGGCAGGTGCCATGGGATTTGTGTCAAAAAAATCCGGATTTGACGAATTGTTGAAGGCCGTTAAAACAGTACACTCGGGAAAAAATTATATCTGTTCTGAAACCAGCCGAAGGCTTAAGAATCTCAATAAATTTTTGATGGGGATGGAGAGTAATTTACGCGGAAAGGCAGAAATATTTTCGGCGAGGGAAAGAGAGGTCCTGGATCTTTTAGCTACCGGAAAATCGTCGCGTGAGATTGCGGATAAATTGTTTATAACTGAACGAACCGTGGAATCCCATCGGAAAAATATGCTCGCGAAGGTAAATGTCAAGAACACGGTGGAGCTTATTGCTTATGCTTCATCCATCGGTTTAATAAAGAAATTGATTTAGATACGCGCTCAATACACTTGAGGCCCTAAAAAATGTTAGTGACCACTGCAGTCGATCAGTTTAGCTCAATCCGTGCCATTGGTGAACTTTCCAATGAAGGTGTCCTCATTTTCCATCTACCAAAAAGGAAGGTTATATATCTTAACGATAAAGGAAGAGAGATAACTGGGTTGAATTTAAACTCATTCCCTGTAGATATGGAGGATCTGCTTCAGATCGTAGCGCCCGGAGATCAGGAATATGTAGTGAGTGAATACACCAGATTTATGAACACGCATGGTCCTGCAGATGTGGAGTTCAGATTGCGTAAAGGAGAAGGAATTGTTACAGTGTGCTGCACCGGGCATCTGATTTTTGATAAGTCAGTTGTAGTGTTATTCATAAAGGATATAAGTAAAGCGAGGCAGTACGAGGACTATTTAGTCGAATTTGGAACGAAGAAAAATACACTGCTCGATACGCTGATGCACCAGCTCAGTGGCGCACTTGTCCTCATGCAGCACCTTTCCGCAGAAGCTCAGAAGTCGATTGATGCAGCGGATATCAAAAATCAGAAGATCTATTTTCAGTTGCTGAATGACAACGCTCGTCACGGCGTGCAGATTATTGAGGACCTTCTTAAAGATGAACATTCAAAGGCGCCGTTTGTTTCAATAAAGACCGCACGTGTCGACGTGGTTGCAAAAACCGCTCTCATCTACCAAAATTTGAAAAACAGCTATAGAGATAGAGTTTTCACAATGAATTCATCAAACCCTGCGATATACATCAGAGTAGATGAATTTAAGCTGCTGCAGGTAGTTAACAATTTTATTTCTAATGCGTTGAAATTTACATCGGATTCCAAAGAAATTGCTTTCAATATCAAGGAGGAGAGCAACGAGATTATTATCAGTATCGCTGATGAGGGGATTGGCATTCCAGAACAGCTAAAACCTTACATTTTTGAGGGACAGGGTGTTTCGGGACGTGATGGTTTGAAGGGAGAAAAATCTAAGGGCCTGGGGCTGTTCATCAGCAAAAAATTAGTCGAGGTTATGCAGGGAAGAATCTGGTTTGAAAGCGAAGAAGGAAAAGGATCTACCTTTTATTTCGCCGTTCCAAAGAATTAGGAGGGCTGCTTCAAAATGTTTACTGAAAAGATTAAAAAAATAATAGAATTGGCCAATGGACGCGGCTGAAAAAAGCAGGACCGTAAGTAAGAACTATAATACAAGGGTGGAAATAGCCTGAGAAAAATAAGATTATGTTTTCAATAATCTTATTTTTCCTTGGCTCAAACTCGATAACGACTACGGCTTACTTATTACTTCTTACCATTCTTACCATTCTTGCCATTCTTTTTCACCTTTGTTTTTAATTCTTCCAGGGCATCGGCTAATTCCTGAAGCTCTGGATCCAAACCGGGAGAAAATTCTTCTGGCCGCTCAGGTGCTTCGGGAATCGGAAACGATTCGCGAGGCTCGGCGAGAGTCGTAAGTTCGCTACCATCATTCGCCGGAGCACTACCTGAATAAATCTGTTCCATTAACGATCCATCCAGTC
>DATHIE010000820.1:0-3039 GCA_035316905.1 Chryseolinea sp.
GTTCGGGGCTGCGTTATTTCGTGGTTCGAGGTATAGTCGGCAAGCCTAGCGATTCCGCTTCAAATCACAATCAGGTTAACTTTCTCAAAGGTTCTGATCTCCAGGCCATCATTGAGCATTCTGAGTGTGTGCTTGCGCGCAGTGGATATAGCACGATAATGGATCTGGCCACATTGGGCAAGAAAGCGATCTTTGTCCCTACGCCGGGTCAAACTGAACAAGAGTATCTTGCGGCTCGACTAAAAGTGAAAGGGATTGCATTTTCTGTTGCACAGGAAAATTTCGACATTATGGATGCGTGGACAAGATCGCATTCCTTTACAGGCTTTAACCAATTCCCCAGTGACGTCCGTCTTTTAACGGACGCACTAGACGAACTATTAGCTCCAAAGATTCCCCAACAGATATAACTATGAGCAAGTTTCTTAAAAGTTTCGTTTATGCATTTTATGGAATAATAACAGGAATTGCCGATCAACGTAACCTGCGTGTTTTGATTTGTATTGCAGCTGCAGTTATAGCGGCGGGATTCTATTATAAGATAACCGCCGTGGAGTGGTGCATTATCTTGTTGTGCATCGGTCTTGTCGTCGGGCTGGAGCTGATCAATTCCTCAATTGAAAGCCTGGTGGATCTAGTAACAATGGAGAAGAAGCCGTTGGCGGGAAAGGTCAAGGACATGGCGGCAGGCGCAGTATTGTTTGCGTCGGTTTTGTCGTCAGTTATTGGATTGATAATTTTCGGGAAATACCTGTTGGGATAGGAGGTAAACTTTTAGCATTTGATTTAAAGATGGATTATTTCATAGATACTCACGCTCATATTTATCACGAAGATTTTCTCCAGGACAGGATCGATATGCTTCAACGGTGTACGGAACAGGGGGTAACGAGGATATATATGCCAAACGTTGATCACGCGTCGATCGACGCAATGTTGGAACTCGAAAGTCGGTCTTCGGGACAATGTATTGCGATGATGGGATTGCATCCATGTTCCGTGAAGAAAGGGTTTGAACGGGAACTGTATCTTGTCGAGACCTGGCTTTCAAAAAGAAAATTTTCGGCAGTTGGCGAAATTGGTACCGATCTATATTGGGATAAGAGCCTGTTCGACTATCAAAAAGAAGCCTTCGTGATACAAGTCAATTGGGCAAAAAAACACCACCTTCCAATTGTTATTCACTGCCGTGAAAGCATTGATGAAACCATAGAACTCGTTGAGCACATGCAGGACGGAAACCTGTCCGGGATCTTTCATTGTTTTTCAGGTAATATTGAACAAGCCCAAAAGGTCACAAAGCTTGGCTTTTACCTCGGCATCGGTGGAGTTGCCACATTTAAGAATGGCGGATTGGATAAAGTACTACCAGATATAGACTTAAAGCATTTGGTGCTCGAGACAGACAGTCCTTATCTTGCTCCTGTGCCTCATCGGGGAAAAAGAAACGAACCATCGTATATACCGCTCGTAGCAAAAAAAGTAGCAGAGTTAAAAAAGGTCTCGATCGAGGAGGTTCAACGCGCTACAACGGAGAATGCGCTGAAGTTATTTACGACAAATGATGAATATTAAGAAAGTAAGTGTTAATACGGCGCTCCCTGGAAAGGCACGCGCACGTATTCTCATTATTTATACGGGAGGCACGTTCGGTATGACGTATGACCGGGAGGGGGTGCTAGTGCCGTTTGACTTTGCAGACATTCTCCACGAGTTGCCTACCCTTAAAAATCTGGCTCTTGAGATCACTGCTTTTTCCTTTGTCAAGCCTATTGATTCATCAAACATAAGCATTGAGCACTGGCAACTCATTGGTAAAATAATTTTCGAACAGTATGAACACCAGGATGGGTTTGTCGTTTTGCACGGCACTGATACAATGGCTTATACCACTTCGGCATTAAGTTTTATGTTGGAGGGATTGCAGAAGCCGGTGGTGTTTACCGGTGCTCAACTTCCTATAAGCGAAGCGAGATCTGACGCGCGCGAACATTTAATTACCGCGCTGGATATTGCTTCTGCCCGAAAGGATGGATTTGCGCTCGTCCCCGAAGTGTGCATCTATTTTGATTATGAGCTGCTGCGCGGCAATCGGTCCAAGAAGGTAGAGAGTATGCAGTTTGATGCGTTTGATTCGGGTAACTATCCGCCACTGGCAAAGGCTGGAGTGAAAATCGATTATAATTTTTCTGTTATTCGTTCGGCGACGTCTTCAACGGGACTAACGCTGCGATCGAAGTTTGAGACCAACATTGCCATCCTGAAACTATTTCCAGGCATCGATATCAACGTAGTTAAGGCCGTGTTGGCAGTTCCCGGTTTAAAGGCTGTTGTAATAGAAACGTATGGCTCTGGAAATGCGCCTACTTTACCTTGGCTGTTGGAAGAAATAAAAAAGGCGATTGAGCGCGGTATAATCGTCCTTAACATATCCCAATGTCCGGGAGGGCGAGTGACGCAAGGGCGATATGAGACCAGTAAGGGGCTTCAACAGATCGGCGTGATCAGTGGAGCAGACATGACCACTGAGGCAGCTATACCGAAGTTGATGCTGTTAATTGGCGAACTGGGAATAGACCGTGCAAAACAGCTTATAGGCACGTCGCTCGCGGGTGAACTTACCGCCTGACCGTTTGCAAACTGATTATTTTATTGATTTCTTTGTGCCCCATTTCGCAGTCCTGGAGAGGTGTCCGAGTGGTTGAAGGAGCACGCCTGGAAAGTGTGTATACTGGAAACGGTATCGCGGGTTCGAATCCCGCCCTCTCCGCAGAATAGCAATCTAAGCCTCTGATAATCAGAGGTTTTTTTGTTGTGTATCACTCTATTGTATCACTCAAAATAGGCTTTTTGGGTTGATTTTAAAGGGTGAAAATTTCTTTCGATTGGTCAATTGCAGGTGAGAAAAATTCACTGAAATTTGTGTTGATTATTTTGTGATCAACTAGGCAAGAGTGGATATTGAACCACTCCTTCTCTTGGTTATCGCAAAAGTACTCGATTGGGTATGGGAACGCTTCAAGCGGAACGGGATAGCAA
>DATHIE010000821.1:0-4834 GCA_035316905.1 Chryseolinea sp.
GTACTTAAAGAGGCCGTTTCCCCAAGTCGCAATCCATTTTAATCCATTACTATCGTTTAATATGTACGTCACCCTACTGGTATCAATACTGGCGAACATTTCAGTTGGATGGAATTTTGAGAATTTTTCAGTCCGGAGATCAAGGATGCCAAGCCCACGCCTTGTGCCGATCCATAGGGTATCTTCCTGTTCCTGGAAAAGGAAAAATACGTTGTTATCGAAAAGACTCGCAGGATCCGAAGGCTCATTTTCGAATTTATGTACCAGCTTTTTCTGCTGATCAAATTTCAGCAGACCATGGCCCCATGTTCCAACCCACAAGAAATCATTCTTGTCTTCTAAAATGGAGGATGTCCCCCCATTTCCATTTCGAACCCCAAACCTACCATCTGTTTTAATATGGTTAATGGGTTGCCGGAATGGATCGATCCGGTATAGATTTGACTCCTCTGTTGTAATCCACAAAACCCCGTCGCGAGATTGGTAGCCGTTCCAACCGCTGTTGTCCGGAAAACCATTGTTGCCTTGATAGTGAGTAATTCTTTTTGTCAGCGTGTCGTAGCGGTTGAGTCCCGATTGCATCGTTCCGATCCATATTGACCCCATGACATCTTCTTGAATAAATGTGACCTGATCGTTGACGAAGGCGAATTCAGTGGAGGTATTCCTGGGAGGACGGCTCAACTTATGAGGGTTTGTTGGATCATACGTGTGTCGTTCAAACCGTCCGGTCTTTCGGTCCATAGTGTGCAAACCATCTTCGGAGGTACCCACCCAGAATACACCGCGACTATCTTCAAACATCGCTCTCACTTTATTACTTATGAGACTATGGGGGTCGTTAGGATCATGTTTGAATCGCGTGAACGTTCCATCCGCTTCCATCCGGTTCAGGCCTCCATCTTCTGGATGTTGGTTGAACCATGGAAAACCTGTTGCAACCCAAAGAACGCCTTCGTGGTCTTCATACAGATTCCACACAAAATTGCTGCTCAAACTTTTTGGATCGTTTGGGTCGTGGCGGTAATGAATGAACTTTCCTGTTTTTTCATCCAGTTGGTCCAGCCCATTATTTGTACCTACCCAAAGACGACCCTGATGATCTTTTAAGATCGGAGTAACTTCCCCACTTACGCTGCCTGGATCATTTTCAGCATGTCGGAAGTGTTTGAATGATCCTGTGACGGGATTGAATTGATCCAATCCAGCATCGTTCATTCCGATCCAGATCATTCCGTCACTATCCGCGAAAACAGAATTGACGCCCACTCCGCCCAACGAATTCGGATTTGCGCTGTTGTGCCTGAAGACTGTTATCCTGTTACCATCAAACTTGTAAAGGCAGCCCACTCCGGATTGTCCGCTTTCCTTATCCTCGCCGGCGAACCACATGTACCCGCGTGGATCCTGGGTTATATTTCTGATTTTACCAAGGGGTTTACCATTAAGCCCTTCAACAAGGAAAAACGTTAGATCATTTTCCTGCGCCATGACGTCGAGTCCGGTGGCCAAAAAAACCAACGTGAACCATAGCGCTTTCATCAGTTTCCAGGTTGAAGGTATAATATACAATTTCCGCCTCATTGATGGCGCGGTTAAATGCTTCAAGAGAATGTATTATCTAAGACGAGGACGTTGATGCTGAGCTTGCATATCCACCTTCCCCGATTGGATTCAACGATTAACTTGTCTCGGTTTGCCTTTATTTATCTTGCAAGAAGTATACACGGTCCTCAACGCCATTTACGATGATGGTTTTACAATGGGTTTCATTAATCAGGTTACCAATGACTCCAAATAGCTGATTTTTCCAGTTCTTATTAATGACGGCATTTCGATATTTCACTGCAAAAAACTATTTGAAGATAGATTTGGTGGTATGTGTTGGCCATTGGTCATCTGAATTATATGTACCGAGCCCACGGCTCTCGATCTAATTTGTTTTTTCGGCAACGGATTGAAATCCGTTGTTACAATATTGTCCGAGGCTACGCCTCTACTCCGTACGAATTATATGGTGCTCTTAGAGCCGTAGGCTCGACTTATATTGTATCCACGCCCGAGTGAATGACCACATCGGACAGGGATTTTCCCAGAGGGATGCCGTTGGCACAATCCGTAGTAAAAACGGCAAGCTTAAATGAGAGTGCCGTAGGCATAGTACATAAATCGAGTCGAGCAACCTTACCCGACAGGCAATAAGATAATAAACTCACTTCCCTGGCCTTCTTTGGTGTCTACCTTCAGTTCACCGCCGTGTGCTTTTATAATATCATAACTCAAGGATAAACCCAATCCTGTTCCTTCGCCTGTAGGTTTGGTGGTAAAGAACGGTTGAAAGATCTTGTCGCGCACTTTTTCCGGGATACCGTCAGCGTTGTCTTTTACTGAAATTAATATTTTATCGCCTGACTTCTTTGTAGCTATGGAAATCATTGGCTCAAATTGATCGCCGAGCAACTTACTTTTCTCACTGACGGCATAGAATGCGTTATTGATAAGATTAATAATCACCCGGCCGATATCCTGAGGAATGACGTTTACGGTTCCAGCTCCTTCATCAAAAGAAGTCTTCAATGCGGCGTTGAATGATTTGTCTTTTGCGCGAAGGCCATGATAAGCGAGCTTGACATACTCTTCAGCTAATGCATTGATGTTGGTTTGTTCTTTAACTCCGCTGCTGCTTCGGCTGTGTTGCAACATCCCTTTTACGATGGCATCCGCCCTCTTGCCGTGCTCGTTTATTTTTTCCTGATTGCCGATGACATTAATGGCAAGTGATTTAGCTTCTTCGATATTTCCCTTTTCAATTTCCTCCTTCATCTCCGAAAGCAACTCTTTATTTACTTCTGAAAAATTATTGACGAAGTTCAGCGGGTTTTGGATTTCGTGGGCGATGCCTGCAGTGAGTTCACCCAACGACGCCATCTTTTCCGACTGTATTAACTGTGCCTGGGTGGCTTCGAGCGCGGAATAAGCTTGTTGCAGTTTTTTATTGGCTGTCTGTTTGATTCGGTTGCTTTTAAAAAAGACTAACGCGGCTATCAAGAATACCACAGCAACGCCAATGAGTGCTATTTGAATGAGCGAGTTCCTGAAACGTGCCTCTTGATTTTCTTTGTCGAATTGGTTTTTCAATTCGTTAAGCTTGATTTCCTCCAAGGCTTTAAGCTTAGTGTTGTTGAATACTTCATCCTGAATATCCACATATAGTTTAAGATATTCATTGCTGGTTTTCGGATCAATGGTAGAGTATCGACGTGCCAATAGTTTTGCGCTTTCAACGGCTACTAAGCCATCTTTTACTGTTCTGGCAGATTGAAGTGCTGCCTTTGCATAATAAATGGCAG
Organism: Chryseolinea sp.; assembly: GCA_035316905.1. GTDB lineage: Bacteria > Bacteroidota > Bacteroidia > Cytophagales > Cyclobacteriaceae > Chryseolinea. The sequence continues at coordinate 3,351 of DATHIE010000821.1, forward strand.
AATCAATATTATTTAGTTCGTCATAGGTCAATGCTAATCCCAGCAGATTCTGGCGTTTACCAATTCGATAGTAGTGGATTGCCTCGTTATATTTTTTCTTTTTTCGTGCTAAGTCTCCAATCATCATGCCGCTGGCTTCCATCATATCGGGAGAATTATATTTAGCTACATAACCTTTTAAAATGTCGGCATAAAATTCAGCAGAATCGAGCTGCCCTTCCTGTTCATAAGCCAGTCCCAATTGCATGTAGGTGGGCCATTTGTGCGTTGCGCCCGATGATTGAAAGTGTGGGTCTCTGAGGGCCCTAAGTGCCCACGGTTTGGCTTCTTTTGTATCACGTTTTTTTGAAAGGGTCATGAACATGACGCTATATAGATAGATTCGCTGTTGCCAGTTTTTCTCTTCGCATAACGTTAACGCTTCATTAATCTCCATAATGGCTTTGGGCCAGTCGTCGGTTATAGCATGAAAAAAGGCCATTTGACCTAACGCGTCGATCCTGCCCAATCTGTAGTCGATTTTTTTTGAGATCGCGTTCGCCTCCACCGCATATTTCATCACCATAGCCGAATCCACATTACGGATATACATTTGAGCCAACATAATCAGTCCCCTTACTTTGATGGTATCATCTTTTGCCAAAGGCAATTGTGCTTTAATACTGTCCACGACGCGTTGATTAAATGGCATCGGCTGTGCATGACCATTTGTTACCAGCATCAACAGGATAAAAATCAGGGGGCTCAGTGTTGTTAATGTTGTGGAACGCATTTTGATAAATTTTACGAAAGACCAGTTGGTAGAATAACGGTAAATGTTGAACCATCACCATCCTTTGTCTCTACTTTCAGTTCTCCGCCATGTGCCTTCACGATGTCGTAACTCATCGATAGTCCCAGTCCAGTACCCTCTCCGGTAGGCTTGGTTGTAAAGAAAAGCTGAAAGATCTTGGCTAATACGTATTGAGGAATTCCAATACCATTATCCTTGACGGAAATCAAAACCTTATCACCACTTTTCTTTGTGGTCAAAGTAATTGTGGGGTCAAATCCAGGCAGTTGTTTTTTCTTTTCTATTATGGCATAACAAGCATTGTTTATCAAATTCAGAACCACCCGGGCTATGTCGGGAGGCACCACGTTGATGTTGCCGATTGTTTGGTCAAAATCTGTTTTCAGGGAGGCATTGAAAGTTTTGTTTTTTGATCTTATCCCATGATACGCGAGTCTTAGATATTCATCCGCCACGGCATTGATGTCTGTGGGCTCTTTTGCTCCACTATTACTCCGGCTATGCTGAAGCATTCCCTTAACGATAGCATCTGCGCGTTTTCCGTGGTGTACAATTTTTTGCTCGTTCTGCCTGATGCTTTTAGCAATCACTTTTATTTCCTGGAGGTTTCCATTATCAGCTTCTTTTTCCAGTTCATCAATCAATTCGCTATTCAACTCCGAAAAATTATTGACGAAGTTTAATGGGTTTT
>DATHIE010000822.1:0-2436 GCA_035316905.1 Chryseolinea sp.
AAAACCCTGGGCTCAGATAGTTGACACTGTCATGGGGTGGCAATGCTTCCTTTCGCTCCCTTTAGTGGTGTCCTCCAGAGCGCTTGCTTTGCTATCAAACAACTGGGCTAATGGAATGGGTATTGTAAATTGTATAGACACCTATGATCGTTCACGCGAAGGATCCGTCGGAACAAGAGCAGCATGGTTGACATTTGCAGAGATCCGTTCCGGCAGATCCCTCGCGCCCAGGTACGCCGACATTAATTTCGTTCGCAAAACCCATTCCTTTAGCGTAGGTCTTTGATAAGGAGGTAGTCGCTCTGGAAGACAGTGCTAAAGAGAAGGACCTACCTTTCACGCCTGTCATTAATAGATCAAACCTATTAATCCTAATAGCAAGAAGACAACTCCGGTTATCAAAGTATCCCAATCATAATTTATCTTCTTTCTAGTTCGTTGTCTGACAGAAAGCCCGATGCGGAAGACTCTGCGGCGATCTCAGAGTCTACAGATCAACTAGTTCTTAATCGGCTTTATTGTAATCGCTTTTAAAATAAGAAATCAAGAAATTCTAAAATCTGCGTGACTTTTCAATGGTGCTGAAATTATAAGGGAAATAAACTTTATGGAATAGCACGTATTGCCCGTGAAGATTAAAATGGCAAAGCCGGAATTGAAAAATACCCGGGTCTGAAAACCTTTGCCTTTTATGAACACAGAATAGGTCTATTCAACAATGTTCAACCTAAACCATCTGTTTATGAAAAATCAAAATGGAGATGCACGAAGTCTGGATGACGTGGTGTTTGAAAACCGGAACAAGGAGTATGGCGCGTATGCAATTCGCAAGACGTACACGGATAACCTGAACAAAGCCTTGTTGTTTGTATTTGGATCGATGGTCGCAATGATCATTCTTACCCTGATCCTACCTTCGGAAGGAACAGGTATCGGTCCTAATGTGCCTGGAGGAAAGGTTACAGATGTTGATTCTGAACCCATCATTAAAATCGAAAGAATAAGACAGCCTCAAGCAAGCTCGGTTCGGAAAGCCCTTCGGGATATCGCACCGCATGTAACAACAAATCCGGATCCGGTTGATCAAGCGCCTGTTACTGAGGCTGTGTCAGGAATCGATGAAGGCGTTGAAGGTGGTGAAGCTCCCGAAGTCGGCGTTGTCGGCATTGGAACGGAGGAGATTGGCGCGCCTGTGGTCCCCGAAGTACAGAAGGTCTGGGATATGGCAGAAGTGATGCCTGCGTATGATGGCGGAAGAGGTGCTATGATAAAGTTCCTCAGCAGCAAAATGCGTTATCCTTCTATTGCCCGCCGTACCGAGGTTGAAGGTTCTGTGTATGTGAGCTTCATTATAAATACCGATGGTAGCGTTATAGAGGCTAAGGTGGCAAAAGGCATCAGTAAAGAATGCGACGCGGAAGCCCTTCGTGTGGTTTCCATGATGCCGCGGTGGTTAGCCGGCCGTCAAGGTAATGTTCCGGTAATGGTACGTATGATGCTGCCCATCAAATTTCAACTGGCTAAATAAATTACAAACCCTGTGGATCGGGCCTACTGTCGAAGCAGAGTCTCTTAAGCCTTTGAGGACTCTGTTTTGTCGAATAGTGATTGCGTTTCGTTAATGCGCGATGGAATCTATTAGCTTGCTTCGAAAGCGCAGAGTCCCTGAGACAGGAGACTCTGCGACGACACTCAAATGTTCCGGTAATGGTGAGTATGACGCTGCCCATCAAATTTCACTGGCCCAGTAAATTACAACCCCGTGGATCGGGCCACTTGTCGAAGCAGAGTCTCCCCGAGTTTCTCGGGGGACTCTGCGTTGTCGGATAGTGTTATGCGCTTATCTTTGTGTGGTATTTGAATGACGAAATATATATCTGCATGGCTAACCGTCTTATCTTTTTTTCCATTTCTATCCTGATGCTTTCCTGTGGACCAAAGGAAACCATCCTCGTTACAAAAGACAATCTCAGAGAAGTCCTCACGGCTTACGGTAAAGACAATCCTGAAAACGAAGTACTGATCGAGACTTCTTTCGGAAATATCCGACTGAAGCTTTATGAAGAAACGCCCTTGCATCGCGCTAATTTTGTTAAGTTGATAAAAGATGGTTACTACGATGAGTCACTTTTTTACCGCATCGTGTACGAGTTCATGATACAGGGTGGGGACCTTAGAAAGAAACTCGATTACCGGATACCGGCTGAATTCAATCCAAAGTATTTCCATAAAAAGGGAGCGCTTTCTATGGCACGTGTAGATGAGAACAACCCTGAAAAGGAATCATCATCAACCGAGTTCTTCATCGTACATGGAGGTCGTTATACCGAAGAGGATGTCGACTTCGAAGCCCGGAAACTGGGACTGACACTCTCGCCGGAACAAAAGCAATTATATGCCGCAAACGGCGGCTATATGACGCTCGACCAACAGTAC
>DATHIE010000823.1:0-3722 GCA_035316905.1 Chryseolinea sp.
GCGGTATGTCAACTCATTGTTAATTGACCAGCGTCGGTTGTTGCCTGGCAATACAATGTTCAATGCGAAACCGAATGTTGCGTTCGCTGATGGCGAGGCCGTAGCTTTTTCATCGCTGCCACCTTGTTCGAAACTAAATGATGTCAAAGATGCGCCTAGAATAATTCCGGGCTCAAACAATAATTTTTTTCTCCTTGTTGAAATATTGGGATTCGACGAAGGACTTTTACATTGGTTATATTGCGTAAATAGTTTTTTCAGATCAGCTATTTTATACCCAGGCTTTTCGACTGAAATATCAATGCAATCATTCATTAATAAATTTAACGTGCCGAGATATCGTTTTGGATTCGCCACAATCTTTTTTCCAACATCAGTGATTTTGATGAAGTGGTAATTACTAAGCTCTTTGACCTCCTGACCTTCCACCTGATAAAAGAAATGCGGTGTGAAATTTCTATCGTTGAGGTAATATAGATTTGCGAATCCCGTAAGAAGCAATTCCAGGAAAACCGAATCCTTTCTTATCCCAGGGTTCAACGCGGTAGTCATGTTTTTGACCTGTAGTGAATATTGTTCGACCGGCAGGATCATACTCATGTACTGGACATCAGATACCATAAAGGATTTGATTTGAGCGGGTGAATAGGTCCGCACAACGCTTCCATTCCGGAACGAAATGACGGATGGATTGCGATCCCATCCCTGAAAATCAATCTGGCCGCGAAGGGTATCGCTTTCATTTGTTACGACAGTTCCATCAATAAAATTTGTTTGTGCGGAAGCGTTATGGATTAACAATCCTACGAGAAAGAAAAGGCATCCAATTCTATTTTTGTTCATTTTATTGTCTGGAAACGTTAAAAGACAATTAAACTCCCTAGCTTATTATTGATCTGATATAGCGCTAAATAATTCATGCATTGCGTTATCTATTGCTTTGGAGCTTTCACCTTCTTTTTCAATGGAATCTCAAATCCAAGCCTTGCATTAACAACATCGGCATAGGGACTTTTATGGTGAGGGTCGAAAAGTCGCATCATTACCGACGCCGTTCCATTTAATTCACGGAAAATTTTATACTCTTTCTTGATACCTGCAAATACACCCCAGACCCACTCCGAATGTTCTGGATCTAACGTTGGTGATAGTGTGAATGGCGGCACCAACGTGTGCATGAGTTCTATTTCTACACGGGGTGCAAAACCTCTGCCCAACTTGAACTCACCATACACGCGAGGGCCGTATATCCTGACCGTGGAGGAGAATCTTCTCTTATCCATGTTATAAGGAACGCGCTGGTTCCAGCCGGCTCCTCCAGTGATCCGCCCTGTGAAACGGTAACCAGCGTAGGGATTGAAGTCGACTAGGAGAACATCTTCTCTTTTCTGGACCTGTAATCCGAGACCGGGAACGATCCTTTCGATCAGCGGTTTGCCTTTCATTGCATTTGGAGGTTTTTTAGAAATATCAGCAAGGCTGTTGACGTTCGAAAATGTTGCTTTGTATTGGGAGATTTTTGTCATTGCTGCATTTAGCTGCTCCTGGTTATTTGCGAAATGATCGACGGCTATCGCCTGGGCTTGATCTTTTAGTTCAGCTTTCATCTCTTCTTCAGACTTTATTGACGTAGTTGGCAAGTCTCCAATCTGTTCTTGGATACCCTGCATCACTTTCAGCCTGGACATGTTTGATTCTGCCAGTCGGTCGATGGACTCTGGCTTAAAGTCGGCGACTTCACTTACTTTTGATTGGACGTCCCCTGCCCGTTCGCCAAGGCCCGTTATGTTCTCCATGCCATTGATATCTTTTAAACCTGGTACGTCAGGTAGTAAGGTTTGATTGGAGAACAGAGCACCAATGACACTCTGCGTACCTGGCACGTTAAGATCTGGAATAGCTGCACCTCTTAGGATATCTGTCGTTGGACGACCGAGTTGATCGAGCGTTAAGTTTTCGGGGAGAACCGACTGAAGCGTTTGTCCATTGAGGTTAGCAATAGAGTTTGATAGCGCAGCCACCTTTTCTTTAAGTTCGGGCGGTAACAGAAGTTCGGTGATCTTGTCAGTGGCTTTCTTTTTTATTCCCTCGATCTTCGTTGTGAGATCTTCTTGAAAAGATGTGAGCATTTGCGACAGGCTGTCCATCTTCCCTTTATACATATCGCTAGGAAGCTTGAGGGATTGCAGGCTGTCTATTTTTGATCGGTAGCGTTGTGACTCGAACTGAATTTTGGCCAGGCCTTTGCTGTAGGAGTAAGTAAGGCTGTCGATACTTGAGTTAAGGTTGTTTTCGATGGAATCCAGGCGACTGCTGATTGCAATTGGATTCGTCACAGAATCTATCTTAGATTGGACTACCGAATTGAGAGACTCAAACTTACTTTTGGTTGATTCGATCGGTGGCGAGAATTTCGGCGTGTCGATCTGGCCAATGGAAACTTGGTATAATAAAATAAGTATTACGGCACCGAGTAATCCTTTCATTTTAATCAGAAGAAAATTGACGAATTCGTTCGTTAGTTTGTCCTTATTATGTCGGTTGAATCCGATAAGACGACTTCAGTCGAACCATCGGACGTAATATCGTCCTAAGCACATCTTCGAATCCATAACAACGCTTAATAATCTTACCCAATTTCTCTTTTTCATAGACACATCTTTCGTTGTCTTTAGTCCCTACTTGTTTCCTAAAGACCAGTAGATATCCACTATCCATAACAATGCTATAAGTATTGATAATGCTCCACATATTTTGCCAGGCGTTTTGAAGAATAGAAGAAATATTCCAGTGAGAAATAAAATTGGAGCACCATAAAACAATGTAAAATAATGGAGAAAACTTACAGATCTGTAAGGGATTAAGTCAGCATCCAAGGCTAAAACTAATACCACAATTGAAGTAATCATGCCTAAAGCAATAGTATAAAGAAGAATTTGCAGGCTTAACTTTAATAATTTTTCACTCATTTCTATTTTGTATAAGAGAGTGTAATACCCAATTAACTACAGCTTGCTTCCATTCATCATCAATATCTTCATGATTATCCTTTACTCTGATGTTTTGAATGCCTTTGAGGCCGCCATCAGTTCTATAATTTGGGCCACCATATGACCCGGCTTTATTATTAGTAGAAGTTTGATACACATTCGTATTATCCTTCACGTTATCCAGAATACTTCTATCAACTTGATCACTATATTTTGACATTGCAGGATCCAGAGTTATTAGATGTTCAACCGAAATACCTGCATCTTTCAGCCTTCTTGCCAAATGGAGGGCGTATACACCGCCGTAGCTGAAACCAGCAATAACAACTCGCCCTCCTTTGACTTCTTTACCTTCGTCTTTGTTGTGATTATTTATTATAAAATCATAAGCTTCCTGTGTGCCTCTTTCCAAATCGTCTTGAGTCAAAGGATAAGCTGATACAACAACTTGAGGAATTGCAGGATCATCAGTATCCATTAAACGCGAAATAGGACTAGCAAAGGCTTTTGCTGAACCCCCGCGTTGGCTAATGAACTGAGTATTTACCTCATCAGTTACTTCACCCATAACTCTAGTTTCACCTTTGCTTTTATAGTCAGCTCCGCCAAATGTTACTACAACATCTCCTGGATCTTTTCCATCTGGATCAATTAATCTGATTGGATTGTCTAATACGTAAGAGTAAGGGCTTGCTGATTCGTATTTGGCAGCTAAGGGATCAGCTTGCCACC
>DATHIE010000824.1:0-6497 GCA_035316905.1 Chryseolinea sp.
AAAGTGACAGGAGTTCCTTCGCATTCATCGCAGATCTTTACTGAGAGCATTGGCGCCGGTGCAATCTATGAAGCATCAAGAATTCTGATGGGATTTTACAATGAGCTTTCGAAAGAAAAAGATCTTACGTTTAATCCAGGCGTGATACTGGGAGGTACAACGGTAGACCACGACGCAGATATGAATGGGGGGAAAGCATTTGGCAAGGACAATATTGTTTCGAAAGACGTTGTTGTGACTGGCGATATCAGAGCAATATCACCTGAACAGTTAAAGAAGGCACAGACCGTCATGATGGATGTTGTTGCCAAACATTTGCCGAAGACAAACGCAGAGATAAAATTCAACGAAGGATATCCTCCGCTTGCACCGACACCTGGAAATTATGAACTGTTGAGTTTTTTCGACCAGGTTAGCAAGGATCTGGGATTTGGTCCGGTTAAGGCAGTTAACCCCCGTGATGCAGGAGCAGCTGATATTTCATTTACATCAGGGTATGTTGATATGGCTATTGATGGCCTAGGTCCGCGCAGCGCCGGGGGTCATACAGTACATGAAACAGCAGATCCAAGGACAATCCCGATGGAGGCCAAGAGGGCTGCCGTATTATTATACCGGTTGACGACCAATAAGGCGCAAACCAAACGTTGATTCTTAAATTAATCCCCGCAATTGCAAACACTTTCTTCCTAACAACAGCCAATGCCTCGAGCCAATTCTTCACGCAAGACTTCACCCAGGATGAAGAAGCTGCTTCTTTCGCGCCGGCGATGGTATAAGAAAGGAGTAAAGGCAATCTGGATAGTATTCACTTGTTTTATGCTGGGTTTGCCAACGTATATCTTCTGCGTTAACGTCAATCTTTTTGGCTTTTTTGGCGAAATGCCCAGCCTAAGGGACATCGAAAACCCCGAGAACGACTTATCCTCGGAGCTTATCTCAGCAGACGGAATATCGTTAGGCAGATATTTTCGGTTTAACCGCAGCCAGGTCAGCTATAGCCAACTTTCTCCTGAACTCATCAACACACTTTTGATTTCTGAAGACCACCGCTTTCACGAGCACTCAGGTCTCGATTTTCAGGCGTTCGTAAGGGTAATATACGGAGTGCTGACATTTGATGTCTCCGCAAAGGGTGGAGGAAGCACGGTAACGCAACAGCTCGCAAAAAATCTATTTACCATTAATCCTGAACTTGATGGAAGTCTCGCAAAACTTGGTGCAGTCCCCCGACGAGTGATCCAAAAGACAAAAGAGTGGATTATTGCCATCGAGCTCGAAAAGAATTTTACGAAGGAGGAGATAATCGCAATGTACCTCAACACTTGCAATTTTGGCAGCAATGCGTTTGGAATAAAGGTCGCATCTGAAACTTACTTCAAGAAACGTCCGGCAATTGTTAACATTCAGGAATCGGCAGTATTGGTCGGCTTGTTGCAAAATCCTTCATTATACAACCCACGTTACAATCCGAATAATGCTCTAACCAAACGAAACCAGGTCCTTTACAAACTTTATTCCCACGGTTACTTCAAGTCGCAACAACAGTATGATTCATTGGTTGCGTTGCCTATTCGACTGAACTATTCGGTGCAAAATCAAAATGCAGGAATAGCGCCTTATTTTCTGAATGCTATTGAAAGTGATTTAGAAAGATGGTGTAAAGAGCATGGATATAACCTCCTCGAGTCCGGCTTGAAGATTTACACAACAATAGACAGCCGGATGCAGCGTCATGCGAATGCAGCTGTGGGTGAAAGTATGAAAGCCCAGCAACAGATATTCAACGAACACTGGCGGGGGAAAAACCCATGGATCGATGAAAGTGGAAAGGAAATAGAAGGATTTCTTGATTCAAGGATAAAGCAGACCGACATATACAGGAATCTGGTTTCGAAATACGGGGAGCACAGTGACTCGGTGATGATAAAGCTGAAGGAAAAAAAACGCATGCGGATCTTTACGTGGAATGGAGAGCGCGATACCGTGTTCAACTTTTTCGATTCGTTGAGTTATTACAAACGCTTCCTCCAGGCGGGGTTTATGGCAATGAATCCGGAGACCGGAGCAGTAAAAGCCTGGGTTGGTGGCATCAGTTATAAATTTTTCAAGTACGATCAGGTAAGGCAAGGAAAGCGGCAACCCGGCTCCACATTTAAACCTGTAGTATATGGTACCGCAATAGAGGCCGGCTTTAATCCATGTCAGAAACTACAGGACATATCTCCGACAATAACATTAGCAAACCGGAAGACGTGGACACCGCCAAATGCCCTTGGAGATTTTGGCACTGGCGAGTGGTATACATTGCGTCAGGCCTTGGCCTTATCGAAGAACAGTATTACGGCGCAAATCATGCAACGAACCGGAATTGAAAACATAATTTCATTTGCAAGGAGGATTGGAATAACAAGCCACCTCGATGCGGTTCCAACGTTAAGCCTGGGCGTGAGTGATTTGAGCGTTTATGAACTTGTTGGGGCGTACAGCACATTTGTAAATCTGGGCACGTATACGCAGCCTTATTTTATCACAAAGATCGAGGACAGAAATGGCAACGTCATCCAAAACTTTGTACCGAAAATAAAACAAGGCATTAGTGAGCAGACAGCTTTTACCATGGTGCATATGCTCATGGGTGGTGTTCAGGAGGAAGGAGGCAGTTCGCGCAGTCTGAGTGAAGAGGTGACTGCCGATAACGAGGTCGGGGGAAAGACGGGTACAACAAACGATGCATCAGACGGATGGTATATAGGAATAACACACAACCTTGTAGCAGGTGCGTGGGTTGGAGGCGTTGAGCGAAACATCAGGTACCGGCAGTGGTCTATGGGACAGGGAGGTCGGACGGCGTTACCCATCTGGGACAGCTTTATGCGAAAGGTCTATGCCGATATGAATCTTTAGTATGAAAAAGGACAATTCAAGAGGCCGGATCACATGGACATTTCATTTGATTGCGCCAAGTATCGAGGATCAGAGGGGACAGACGACAAGCGAGATGAGGATTGGGATGATCCGAATAGCAATTAGATAGAAGTCATTTAACGCGTCGTTTGTTGCTGACCAATGAAATCTTATGAAGGAGTTATATCCACTAAAGGGAATCGTTACGGTTCTAAACACACCCTTCGATGCAGATGACACAATCAACCTGGCTGCTCTCAGGAAGAATGTAATTGAAGCATTGAATGCCGGAGTCGTTGGTTTTTTGATTCCTGCAATGGCAGCGGAGGTGTATAAGTTAACCGAAACGGAACGGTTAAAAATGGTGGAGGCTGTTCTTGAAGTGGCCTCAGATAAGGTCACCGTGATTGCCGGCGCAGGAGAAACGGATCTGTTAAAGAGCAAGCACCTTATCAGAAAATACCTTTCACTGGGATGTAAAAATATATTGTTCCAGATACCTTTTGAAGAGGAACTCCAGTTTAAAAATCATTTCACTGAATTGGCTGAACTTGGTCCGGAGATGATTATGCTACAGGACTGGCATACTTCGGGATACGGACTATCTGATGAATTGATCCTGAATTTATTCGAAACCGTTGAGGCCTTTCGTTGCCTTAAAGTGGAGACTGTGCCTGCTGGCGTAAAATACTCACGCATACTTGACCTTACCGGCGGCCGTTTAAACGTAAGTGGCGGTTGGGCTGTGAGTCAAATGATAGAGGGATTGAAGCGGGGCGTTCACGCCTTTATGCCAACGGGAATGCACTGGATTTACACCGACATCTACAAGCGCTGGAGTTCGGGTAATGAAGCATCAGCTACTGAACTGTTTCAAAAAATTCTTCCGGTGCTGGCCTTTTCGAATCAGCATTTAGATATCTCGATTCACTTTTTTAAGCGACTGTTATACCGCCAGGGAATTTATCCAACAAGCAACGTACGGCAGCCTATTCTTCCATTTGATGAAATCCATAAGCAAATAGCCGAGCACTGGATTGAGCGGGTTATGTTAGAGGAAAATGAAATCAAATCACTTCGCAGTGGTGCTAGTCTGAAATAAGGACCGGTTTATATTTTTCTGAATTTTCACACCCTGCTAGCAAGGTGCATAGGTGGGGAGGAGTTGAGAGCAACATCGGGCAGCCGGCAATGGTTCGACGGGACGGGATGACCGCTTTGAATATCGGTTGAAAAGTTATTCCCAAATAACCTGTGTGGGATTTGCAGAAGAGTATTGGTTCCCTGTTTTTCCATTTCCTAATTGCCCATGAGTGTTTGATCCCCATACCCATAGAGTGAGGTCGTTTTTGATAGCCATGGTATGACTGTTACCCGCTGAGACTTCCTTGTAATCTGAACCAATCAAAATGGGATTGAGCTGATCCGATTGACTAAATGAATTATCGAAGTCAAGGAGTGGAGATACCCCTCCTGTTCCTAATTGGCCGTAATGATTCCTTCCCCACGCCCAAAGTGTGCCATCAGATTTAAGGGCAAGGGAAAAATCCGCACCAGCTGAAACTGATTTATAATCTGCACCTACATTCGTTGGAACGTATTTGGGTAGCTTCGTTCCATCGCCAAGTCCACCATAGAAATTCGAACCCCAGGCCCAAAGCGAGCCGTCAATTTTTATAGCCAATGAGTGAAATGACGAAGTTGCTATTTTGCTAAAAGAACTACCGACGAAGGTTGGCACATTGTTATCCTCGGCAGTCCCATCGCCCAGTTTTCCATTGAAGTTATCTCCCCAGGTCCACAAACTGCCATCAGATTTTAATGCCATTGAATGGAGAGCGCCGGCAGCAATAGATTTAAAATTAGACCCAATCAAGACTGGCGTGGAACGATCCTCATTAGTACCATCCCCAAGTTGGCCATCTGCATTCCTGCCCCAGGCCCAAAGTGTACCATCAGACTTTAACGCAAGTACATGAAAAGTTCCCACTGCGATTTCACTAAATCCACTTGCCACTTGTTTAGGTGAAGCAAAGTAAACACCTCCAATGCCCAGCTGTTGATAAGGATTAGAGCCGCATCCCCAAATGGTCCCATCTGCCTTTATGGCCAGGGTTATTCCATTGTTTGAAGATATTTTAGTAAAACCAGTTCCAAATAATATCGGAATACTTTTGTTGGTGTCAGTTCCATCTCCTAACTGATGGTTCTCATTGCTTCCCCAAGTCCATACTGAACCATCAGACTTTAACACCAGAGAGTATTCCTCCCCGCACAAACCTCAAGAACTGTTGCTGTCTGGGTACTGAATGAAATTTCATTGCCGTAGGATGTGCCTAGCTCGTTCATAGCGAAAGCTCTGGCGAAATAGGTTTTCCCGCCAAGAAGCCCGAGAATATCAATTTGAAAACTTCCAATCCCACTTCCTTCGACAATTTTATTACCTGATGTTGTTGGTGAATTGGTGGTGCCCCAACATATTCCACGTTCAATCACTTCAAGTCCGCCGTTAGAAGTAATATTTCCACCAGTTGAGGCAGATGTTTGAGCAACGTTGGTCGCCTCAAAAGTTGTTAATACAGGAACCGTAGGCTCGGGCTCTTCTTTTGTACAACTGGAATAAAATAGTCCTATGGCAATCAAACTAAACCCTACAATGAATCTCATATGTTGTATATACTAAAACATGCTTTAATGTGACATCAATATGGTAAATCTTGTTTCGAGTTATAGAATAGTAAGGCAAGCTTTTGATACCACAGAATTGACTTTTTTGCCTGCTGTGGTGTCGAGTATTTGTCGGCTGACACTGAAAAATGGATGTAAAACATGCCTTGCACAAAACGGAAAAAGACCTCAGTTGAGGTCTTTCTGTGGGAGCTGAGGGGTTCGAACCCCCGACCCTCTGCTTGTAAGGCAGATGCTCTGAACCAGCTGAGCTAAGCTCCCTATTTATTTTTCCCCTATTTGGGATTGCAAAAGTATAACAGATTTCCATTCGTGCAAAAAAAACTTATTAAGTTGGGACTCATCTGTTGAAATGACCCTCAAAGTCACTTTTAAAGCTCTAACAAACGAAACCTGGCCCTCTTTCGAAAAACTTTTCGGTCCGAAGGGTGCCTGCGGCGGATGCTGGTGTATGACCTGGCGCCTGCAAAAATCTGAATACGAACGATTGAAGGGTGACGGAAATAAGAAGGCCATTCAAAAACTTATCAAAAAAAATGAGCCCATAGGCATGCTTGCATTTGTGGGTGATGATCCGGCGGGTTGGTGCGCGGTCGCGCCGCGGGAAAAATATATTAGGCTGGAAACGTCACGGGTACTGAAGCCAATCGACGATCAGCCCGTATGGTCAGTATCCTGCTTGTTTATTGCAAAGCCCTATCGCCGCAAAGGACTGTCAGTTAAACTTCTCAAAGCAACGTTGGCGTACGCAAAGAAAGAAGGAGCGAATATAATTGAAGCATATCCCGTGGAACCAAAGGATAAAAAGATGCCGGATGTTTTCGCGTGGACAGGTATACTTTCATCTTTTATTTCAGCGGGATTCAAAGAAGAAAAGCGCCATTCGGAGTCGAGACCGATCG
>DATHIE010000825.1:0-3263 GCA_035316905.1 Chryseolinea sp.
GCGGTTGCCTGTTTCGGCGTCGCCTGTATGATACGTCCATGCTACTTCCAGTTGGTTCACATTGTTCGTATTGATCTGATCAAGTGACGAATAGGCAGAGTTACCCAAATCGCCACGGTACACGGACCATGTCGAATACGATTGATCGTCCTTTTTGCAGGAAAGGATGACAGACGCGTAAAGGACTAAGAGGACTGTACTCCTGATGAGATTGCGTTTCATACGGGATGATGATGTACAAATTAACATAGATCTTTGGAAGAATAATTAACCCGTTATCTCTAAATTACAGCTCTGTCTAAAAAGAACCCTGAATGAAGATCGGCATCGCTGCGGACCATGGTGGATTTTACCTGAAGGAAAGCATCAAAGCGTGGTTAATATCCTTGGGTTACGATGTGAAAGATTTTGGTGCGCATGCGTTGGATGATGCCGACGATTTTCCAGATTTTGTTATTCCTCTTGCGAGGTCAGTTGCTTCCGGAGAAAGTGAACGAGGTATCGCAATCTGCGGCAGTGGCGTTGGAGCTTCGATCGCCGCCAATAAAATTCATGGCGTTCGTGCTGCATTGATCGTCGATTCATTCTCGGCACACCAGGGTGTTGAAGATGACGATATGAACTTGATATGCCTTGGTGGAAGGGTTATTGGCAGCAAACTCGCAGAAGAATTGATCATCGATTTTTTGAAAGCAAAATTTATTGGAGGCGAGCGACACGTGCGAAGACTGAATAAAGTTAAGAATGTAGAGAAAGGTGGAGTGTAGGACGAATTGAGTGAGTGCGCTTAGTATGTGAGTGTCCAGACTATTCACCGCAAAGACGCAAGGAACGCAAGGTTTCGCAAGGTTAATGCATTCCCTGCGGCCACTTTGCGTCTTTGCGGTGAGCAAACCCACACCCCCTCACACACCACGATTAACGGATAACGATTAACGATTAACGATGAAAGACTACGTATTAGGAATGATCGGCCTTGGTACCATGGGCCGCAATTTACTTTTGAACATGGCTGATCACGGCTACAAAGTTGCTGGTCATGATAAGGATCAAAGTAAAATAGACTTATTGATCAAAGAATTCAGTAAGGAAAATGTAAAAGGATTCCATTCAGTAAATGAATTTGTAGAGAGCCTGAAAAAGCCTCGTGCTATTATGATGCTTGTCCCTGCCGGAAAGATTGTTGATCAGGTGATTGCTGAGATTGCTCCATTGCTCGACGAAGGAGACCTGCTGATTGATGGAGGTAATTCACATTTCACAGATACGAACAGAAGGGTAGAGGAACTGAAAGGAAAGAAGCTTCACTTTTTTGGAATGGGGATCTCCGGAGGCGAGGAAGGCGCACGCAAAGGTCCAAGTATGATGCCGGGTGGCGATGAGAAAGCATACCAGGTTGTTCAATCGGTTCTCGAGTCGGTTGCGGCAAAAGTGAAAGGCGAACCTTGCGTGACGTATATCGGTCCCGGTGCGTCGGGACATTTTGTAAAAATGGTTCACAATGGAATTGAATACGGCATCATGCAGCTGTTAGCTGAGACGTACGAGTTAATGAAGACCGGGTTGAAGCTTTCAGATGAAAAAATGCACTCAGCTTTTAAAACATGGAACGAAGGAAGGCTACAGTCATTTCTGGTAGAGATCACCAGGGATATTTTTGCATTCAAGGAGAAGGGTGTGGATCATTTATTATTGGAGGATATCAAGGATGAAGCGCGATCAAAAGGCACGGGTAAATGGACGTCGCAGGTGGCGATGGACCTTCAGTCACCGACCACGCTGATCGATACCGCAGTGTCTATGCGTGATCTATCGAAATACAAGTCGCTTCGCACGAAAGCTGCAACGATGTACAAAGGAACGGAAGCGATTAAATCTTCACCAGATGAGTTTCTGAAATCCATTGAAGGGGCGCTCTATTTCTCAACCATCATCGCTTATGCGCAAGGAATGTTTTTGTTGTCGGAAGCGTCGAAGGAGTTTAAGTATAACCTGAAAATGGACAAGATAGCGTTGGTTTGGAGGGGAGGATGTATAATACGGTCGGTTTTTCTCGAGGATATTTATCAGGCTTATAAAAACGATAATTATCTTGCACACTTGTTGTTGGATAGCGGCGTTCAGGACAAGGTCAATAGTGTGAGTTCGCATGCTCGTACCGTTGTGGCTGCTGCTGTTTCTTCCGGAATTGCGATACCCGCGTTTACAGCAGCCCTTAGCTATTTCGACACGTTCAGAAGCGGGCGGATGCCATCAAACCTGATTCAGGCACAGCGCGATTATTTTGGAGCGCATACTTATGAACGCATTGGCAAGGAGGGAGTATTCCATACCCAATGGTTTGCGAAATAAACATTCCGTAACATTTTTATAAAGACCCATGAAGAACGATCAGTCCATCGTATTTTTTATTTTCGGTGCCACGGGTGACTTAACGTCACGAAAGTTATTGCCTGCGCTGTACAACCTGTTCCTTGACGGATGGATGCCAGATCGGTTCAAAGTTATTGGACTGGGTCGCACGCAACAAAGTGATGATGACTTCCGAAAAGCGATGTTGGAGGGAGTTAATAACTATTCACGGCGTGGTAAAGCAGACGCCGCGAAATGGAAAACATTTGCAGCAAATGTCGGATTTATCGTTTCTGATATTGAGCAAGACAAAACCTACGAAGAAATGGGCGCAAGCATTAAAAAAGCGGCGGCTGAATGGAATACGGAACCGTGTATCATCTATTATCTGGCGGTAGCGCCTCGTTTCTTTGCACCCATTGCCGAGAATCTTTCGAAATATCATCTGGCAGATAGCCTCACACGATCAAGGATAGTTATCGAAAAGCCGTTTGGAAACGATCTTGAATCAGCACGGACGTTGAACGCCTTGCTGAAAGGTATCTTCTCAGAAAGTCAGATCTATCGCATTGATCACTATCTCGGAAAAGAGACGGTTCAAAACATACTTGCTTTTCGGTTTGCCAACTCTATACTGGAGCCGATCTGGAACAGAAATCACATCGATCACGTCCAGGTATCTGTTACAGAACAGTTGGGTGTTGGCGATCGAGGGGGTTATTATGATGACGCAGGTGCATTGCGGGATATGGTGCAAAATCATATCCTTCAACTGGTATGTCTAATTGCGATGGAACCTCCTGTCAGCTTTCAGGCCGATGAGGTGAGGAACCGGAAAGTGGATGTGCTGCGGGCGATACGGAAGTTTGAAACACGAGACATACAGAAAAATGCGGTCCGTGGCCAGTATG
>DATHIE010000826.1:0-5432 GCA_035316905.1 Chryseolinea sp.
TTCGATCTGTACAGCCTCGATTGTCAATGGCTGAATTGTCGGCTTTGACAGATTGAGTACAGACTGAGGGAACAAGCCCAGCCAAATGATAGATGCTACCAGCGGTAAAAGAATTAACTTTTCCCGCAGTGTAAGATCGTGAAGTGCATGGTCCTGTTTCGACTCGACACCGTGAAATACCTTTGCAACGATCCGTAGTGAATATGCGGTCGCTGCCACCAGCCCAATCGTAGCAAGAATGGTGAGTATGTGGCTCGCCTGCCATGATCCGACGAGCGTGAGGAATTCGGCAATGAAGTTTCCTAAGCCCGGCAAGCCGAGTGATGCCATAGCAAAGATTAGTGCTATTGTTCCCATAAACGGCATCTGTTTCCAGAATCCTCCCATAGACTCAATGTCTCGGGTATGTATTCTTTCGTAAAGTGAACCAGCCAAAATGAATAAAGCTCCCGTACTGATTCCATGGGTGATCATCTGCATTACTACACCCTGAAGTGCCAGCTCATTAAAAGCGAAGACACCTAGCATGACAAATCCCATATGGCTTACGCTGGTGTAGGCTACAAGGCGTTTTAAATCAGTCTGAGAAAATGCAAGCAGTGCACCGTACAGTATACCGATTACACCAAGCAGCATTGCCCAAGGCGCAATCTCATGCGCTTCATTTGGAAACAATGGAATAATAAAACGAAGTAATCCATAAGCGCCGGTTTTCAGGAGAAGACCTGCCAGAATAAGGCTTCCAGCAGTGGGCGCCTCCGAATGGGCATCAGGTAGCCATGAATGGAAAGGCACCACCGGTAATTTTACGATAAATGCTGCCAGGAACCCCAACATCAGCCAACGTCCTGTTCCGCCTTCGAAAGGCGTATTCAACAATTGGAAATAGTCGAATGTATATGTTCCTGTGAGATTGCCATGAACATAGTATAACCCCAGGATCGCAAGGAACATCATTAGTCCGCTTGCTTGGGTAAAGATGAAAAACTTGTAAGCAGCATATCTTCTGTTCTCGTGTCCCCATATACCGATCAATAAGTACATCGGTATGAGCATAACCTCCCAGAAGAAATAAAAAAGGAAAAGGTCCATCGTCAAAAAGACTCCGGTAATACCAGCCAATACCCACAGCAAATTAAAATGAAAGAAGCCGATCTTGTATTTAATCTCATTCCACGAGGTGACAACTGCCAGAATCCCCAGGAAAAAAGTAAGGATCAGCATAAGTAAGCTTAACCCATCAATCGCCAGGCTGAAACTGATACCAAAGCTTGGTATCCAGGGAACCGCAAATTTGGTTATCCACTGTGAAGGCGCGCCAGCTATAGGCTGCTCAATCCACATGGTAACTGCAAGAATGAGGTTAATGAGTAGAGATAGGACGGCCGCCCAACGGGCAAAAGAGCTATTTATTCTTTCGACGATCCAGGCGATGAGTCCGCCAGCCATGGGTATAACGATTAGCAGGAGTAGTATCATAATAGTAGCCCAAGGGTTATGATTAATATAGCTCCAACCACAATACCCATTACGTACCATCGCAGTATGCCTCCTTGAGCCTTTGCGAATACGCGATTAAATTGTTCGGAAACCCAAACGATCATACTGTAAAATCGATCGACCACATCGGCCTTGTTTATAGTTGCAAGAAAAACAAACGGCCTTACCAATATGGCGTCATAGAGGCTGTCAAAGCCCCATCCATTCAACCAGACATGATGCATCCCTTCCAATGATTGTTTTACCTGATCTGCGAGTTCAGGTTTCTTGACATAAAAAAAGTACGCAATGTATATGCCTGTCAGCGAAAGGCCGATGGCGATCAATTGAATAGTCCATTCCGAATGCTCTGCTCCTTCATGCAGTGAAACTGCGGGTAAGACCGGGCTGAGGTATTCTGAAAAAAGCTCTACATGGCCCATCGTATGAGGAAGCTCAATGAAACCTCCGAAGAGTGAAAGAACAGCCAATATGACTAACGGAATGGTCATTGCAGTTCCAGCATGGTGGCTTACATGAGTTTTTTCGACTCCAAAAAAAGTTACGAACACCATCCTGAAAGTGTAAATGGAGGTTATGAAAGCTCCGAGCAAGGCAGCAAGGAAGAACCAGATGTTACCTTTTTCTCCAGCAAAAGTGAGCCACAGGATTGCATCCTTGCTGTAAAAACCAGCTGTGATAAATGGTACAGCGGCAAGAGATGCGGAACCAATAAGGAATGTCCAATAAATGACAGGCAGTTTGTTCTTTAATCCACCCATCTTGAACATGTCATGTTCGTGATGCAGTAATAATATGACTGCGCCTGCACCAAGGAATAGCAACGCTTTGAAGAATGCATGGATCATAAAGTGAAAGATGGCAGCTGACCATGCGCCAACTCCGAGGGCAAGGAACATGTACCCGATCTGGCTGATCGTTGAATAGGCAAGCACTCGCTTAAGGTCCGTTTGGGTAAGTGCGCTGAATCCGGCTAATAGCAGGGTTATTGCTCCGACTACTCCCACACACTGTTGAGCCACGGGAGCTAATTCAAACAGAACGTGTGTCCTCGCGATCAGATATACACCAGCTGTCACCATTGTTGCAGCGTGAATAAGTGCGCTCACAGGCGACGGACCAGCCATAGCATCGGGCAACCATGTTTGAAGCGGAAGTTGTGCAGACTTTCCCACGGCTCCGCCCAGGAGCAACAAAGCAACGGCAGTAACCGCCTGAGAGCCCGTCGACCATAACTCGGGTGCGCGGGTCAAAATATCCTGGATGTTTAACGTTCCGAATGCATCGAAGAGCATAAAAAGCCCAATAGCCATGGCGGTATCTCCGACACGGGTAACAATGAACGCTTTTCTGGCAGCATCACCGTTCTTTTTATCCTCGTACCAAAAGCCGATTAGCAGATAGCTGCATAATCCTACTCCCTCCCACCCGAGGTACATGAGTACAAGATTGTCTGCAAGAACCAAGATAAGCATGGAGCAAACGAACAAGTTCAGGTACGCAAAGAACCTGGAGAAGCCAGGATCATCATGCATGAATTCTGTAGAATAGATGTGAATCAGAAAACCAACGAAAGTGATTACGAAAAGAAAAACGAGAGAAAGTGCATCGAAATGAAACGCAAAAGGAAGGCTTAGTCCGCCAACACTTACCCAATTCCATACAACTTGGTTGAATGAAGGCGTTCCAGACGATAGAAATTCCAGTCCGATCAGGATGGTCACTAATGCAGCAACTCCCACCGTACCCGCGCCAATTATCGACACGAGAGTGCGTGAGAGCCGTGTACCCATTGTAATCAGAATAAAGGCCCCCGTAAACGGCAATGCCGGAATGAGCCAAAGTAATTCTATCATATCAATGTATATTTTGCCGTTATCATGTTGTAATACTTGCTCATGATCAATGCAGTTATCCTTTCATCTTGTTGGCCGCGTCACTATCCAGTGTCTTAAGTTGATGGTATATCTGAAGTATCAGCGCGAGACCCACAGAAACCTCAGCGGCAGCCATTGTCAATATAAAAACAAACATGACCTGCCCGTCGGCTTGTGCCCATCGAGCGCCGGCTACTATAAAAGCGAGCCCAGCAGCATTCAGCATGATCTCTACCGAGATCAGCATGAAAATTATATTCCGTCTGATCAATACACTGAGGAGACCGAGCATGAATAAAGTGCCTGCCAGTAATAATCCCGCTTCAACAGGTATAGTATGCTTTTCCATGTTTTATTCTTCTACTTTTTCCAAAAAGCGATGGACGATTTTCTTTTTCTGCCTGCCAAGGTGATATGCTCCAACTATGCCCGACATCAAAAGGATACCGCTGAGTTCGACGCCGATTACATAAGGGCCGTATAACGACAACCCTACTGCTTTTGCGTCTAAATCGTGATACTCCACACCAGTCATTCCCACGTTTGAAATAATGTAGAACAATTCTACAAGCAACACAATGGCAAGAACTGACGGACCTATCAGGATGCCGCCTTTCATCCATTCCTTTTCCTCGTCCACGCTTTCGGCCCTCAGATTCAGCATCATGATCACAAAAATGATCAGAACTACAATGGCGCCTGCGTAGACGATGACCTCGAGCGCTGCAATAAATGAAGCGCCAAGCAGGTAAAATACAACAGCAATTGCCAGAAACGAGACGACCAGATACATTAACGCATGAATAAGATTGTGTCGAGTGATCACCATTATCGTTGAGACCACTGCTATTGCGGATGCGATATAGAATGTTGTTAACATGCTTAGTTGGTCAAATAATTGTATCTCACGGAAGAAGATCTTTTACATCGACAGGAGGCTCTTCATTTTGTGCTTCACCCTTGCCTTTGCCTCCGATGGCCAGCCCCGCTACTTTGTAATAATTGTACCCTTCATATTTCCCCTGGCCATCAATCAGCAGGTCCTTCTTTTCATACACGAGATTCTGGCGATTGTACTCTCCCATTTCAAAATCGGGTATTAGCTGAATGGCATAAGTAGGACAGGCTTCTTCACAGTACCCACAGAAAATACAACGGGAGAAATTTATCCTGAAAAATTCTGGATAACGCCGTCCATTTTCATCTTCCGTTGCCTGTAGTGAAATGCAATCAACAGGGCAAGCTGCGGCGCACAGGTAGCATCCAACGCATCGTTCACCCATATCCGGATCGCGAGTCAGTACAATTCTGCCCCTCCATCTTGTAGAGAGCTTATTTTTTTGTTCAGGATACTGAACGGTCTCGCGCTTATGAAACATATGCATAAACGTGATCCACATACTTCTTACAATACTGAACATAATTGTCTTTTTAATTTTTCCTTCACCTATTACCCTTCGTTGAAAAGCAGTATTCCCGCTGTGATCATCAAATTTATCAGCGTTATTGGCAATAATATTTTCCATCCGAATTCCATCAACTGATCATACCTTGGTCTGGGAAGGGATGCTCTCAACAAGATGAATACTCCGATAAAAAAGAATGTCTTTATAACAAACCATACCAAAGGAGGAAGAAATTCTGGGCCAAGCCATCCGCCGAAAAACAAGCAGACGGTAATGCTTGAGATCAGTGTTATACCCAGATATTCTCCGACGAAAAACATACCGAACTTCATACCGGAATACTCCGAGTGAAAACCTGCGATCAATTCGCTTTCCGCTTCGGGGATGTCGAACGGCAGGCGATGCGTTTCCGCAATACCTGCTATAAAGAAGATGATAAAGCCCACAAACTGCGGAACAACAAACCATAATCCCCTTTGAGCTTCCACGATATCTACAAGACTGAATGATCCGGCCATCAGCACGGTACCCATTAGCGCAAGTCCCATAAACACTTCGTAAGAAATCATTTGAGCTGCACCTCTCATGGCTCCCAACAGCGAGTATTTGTTATTCGATGCCCATCCTCCAAGAATGATACTGTACGCAC
>DATHIE010000827.1:0-2696 GCA_035316905.1 Chryseolinea sp.
AAGGATGGATCGTTCTTCAAAACTATATCAAAGTTAATCGAACCCTGTCAGGATAAATGTGTGCATAGACTAGGCCTTTAGGCTGGGGCAGGCGGACAAAACGAAGTCGTCGCGCCTACCCACTTTCAAATGTCTTCTCACGTCCAGTCGCGACACCAGCACGCACTTTGTTTAGACAACGTGTCTACCGCATCGACTCCAGGCGCACTTAAACTTGTGTTAAAGCATTTACCGTTAGCACCTGAATATCTCCGCTACTGTAGTCACATAACGTCCGAAACTTTTATGCATCATATCCTTTGGTGCCCTCATTATTTGACTTTAATATTATTATCCTAACCCCTCTTTCTATGCGCGTACTAGCTCCACTGACTGTAACATTCAAGGTGACACTGTTCTTACTAATGTTAGTGACCACGCTGCCTCTGTTTGCACAGCTTGAACCAATAGGTATTTTCGATCACCATCAGGACGTTGGAGGTCCAACGCTGAAAGGATCTGCCGTTTATGATAAAGAAAATCAGATATACACCCTTTCAGCCGGAGGAAAGAATATGTGGTATACGGCGGATCAACTTCACTTCGCGTGGAAAAAGATCAAGGGAGATTTTATTATCCGCGCCACAGTCAAGTTCATTGGCAAAGGCACTGACGACCACCGAAAGATCGGCATCATTGCGCGTGACAATCTCAACACGGATTCACGTTATACCGATGCATGCGTTCATGGAGATATCCTGACCTCGTTACAGTACCGACCTAAAGATGGAGATTCAACCTACCAGGAAACGCTCTCAACCTATCACCCCACTGAAATTGAGCTTGAGCGTTCTGGAAATACATTTACTTTTTCTGCAGCTGTGTTCGGTGAACCTTATAAATCGGTGACAAAGGAATTGGCTCTCAATGAAGAAGTTTACGCAGGCCTCTTTATATGTTCCCACCGCGACGACGTAATGGAAAAGGCGGAGTTCAGCAACGTCCAGATTATAATACCCCCGGCTAAGAACTATGTTCCCTATCGTGATTACCTCGGCAGTCACCTAGAAGTTATGGATATAGCGACGGGTCATCGAAAAATACTTTATAGCGCTCCGAATTCGCTGCAGGCTCCTAACTGGACACCAGATAACAAGTATCTAATCTTCAACTCTCTCAGTCCCGGTAAGAACCTTCTTTATAAGTACGATCTTAAGTCAGGAGAAATAACGAAGCTCAACACCGGGTTTGCAGATCAGAATAACAATGACCACGTGTTGTCATTCGATGGAAAGATGCTCGCCATCAGCAATCACGTGGGCCCTAAGCGCACCTCTACTATCTTTACGCTGCCCGTTACAGGTTCTGATAATCCCACCAAGATCACATCGGAGGAGAATGGCCAATCCTACTTGCACAGCTGGTCACCAGACGGGAAAAAACTTGTTTTCACCGGCCAACGAAACAAGGAATGGAATATCATCTCTATCGACATCGCGACAAAGACAGAAACCATGCTGACTGAAAACGCCACTCTGGATGATGGACCGGAATACAGCCCCGATGGAAAATATATTTACTTCAACTCCGTCCGAACGGGTACCATGAAACTTTGGAGAATGAAACCCGATGGCAGCGATGAAGAACAAGTCACTTTTGACGAGTACAACGACTGGTTCCCACATTTTTCTCCTGACGGAAAATGGATCTTGTACGTTTCGTTTCCTAAAGACATAGATCCGACAAGCCATCCGTTTTATAAAAAGATCTACTTGCGCCTTATGCCCACAGCTGGAGGAGTGCCCCGTACCATCGGTTACGTTTTTGGCGGGCAGGGAACAATAAATGTCCCCAGCTGGTCACCGGATGGTAAAAAGATCGCATTTGTCAGTAATTCCAAACTCGATCTCCCGAAATAGTGTACAACTGCTAATGTTCATTATTTTTGACGCAGAGTCATGTTATTTAATTCATTAGACTTTGCCGTCTTCTTACCAATCGTTTTTGTACTGTATTGGTTTGTCCTGAATGACAACATCAGACTACAGAATGCGCTGATCGTTGTCGCGAGCTATTTCTTTTATGGATGGTGGGACTGGAGATTCCTGCTTCTGATCTTTGTAAGCACAGTTACAGATTTTTTTATTGCGCGGATAATTTCCACCCAGGTGAACGAGCGCAACCGTACTCTGCTTCTGATTATAAGTCTTGTTCTGAATCTCGGATTACTTGCGTTCTTCAAGTATTACAATTTCTTTGTAGACAGCGTCGAGTCGGCGTTTTCACTTTTTGGAAATCCCGTGGATTTTCATCCCATGAGTATTGTACTTCCCGTCGGCATAAGCTTTTATACGTTTCAACTTCTTAGCTATACTATCGACGTCTATCGAAGGAAGATCGAGTCCACAAATGATTTTATCGCTTTCTCCGCATATATCAGCTTTTTCCCTCAGCTGGTAGCCGGCCCGATAGAAAGGGCAACGCATCTGTTACCTCAATTTTACCACAAAAGAGAATTCAGCTATCACAAGAGTGTCGATGGCTTGCGACAGATCCTTTGGGGCCTATTCAAAAAGATCGTGATCGCTGACAATTGTGCGACTTATGTTGACTGGGTTTTCAATCCAGCCACAGATCCATCCGGAAGCACGATTGCGCTGGGCGCCTTTTTCTTTGCATTTCAGATATACTGCGATTTCTCCGGTTACTC
This sequence comes from Chryseolinea sp., assembly GCA_035316905.1. GTDB lineage: Bacteria > Bacteroidota > Bacteroidia > Cytophagales > Cyclobacteriaceae > Chryseolinea. The sequence goes on from DATHIE010000827.1 coordinate 2,690, forward strand.
CGACATC
>DATHIE010000828.1:0-4620 GCA_035316905.1 Chryseolinea sp.
AAATGAATGGCATCAGCTTCTGCAGCCAGAGTTGCCACGCTGTTGGTTCCGCCAGGCACGTAGACCGCATCATATAAAACAGAAGCAGCCGTGAGAAAGCTTTGCTGAACAGGAAATTGCGTGTGACTTTCGCTCGTTACAAATCCCAGTTTAGGAGCAATGACCTCTACTACGGCATTGTTTTTTTCAAGCGCATCTTTCACGCTTTTTAGCGAATCGGCATCCACTCCGTCCGCGACGAGAATTGCAATCTTGCGAGTGGCGATTGAGTCTTTAATCGTACCGGCCATACTCAATGCAGGAGACACTGATACTTTTCCTTTTTTGTTAATTGATTCATAGCGCCGTGGATCTGCATCCGCAGGAATACTTTGATTTAACGTCCCATCAACTTCTTTGGGAATCGAAAGTCCAAGCCCATGCGCGACTTCTTTAGCAAGTCCTTTGTCGATGTTGGCCAGAATAACGAGCATACGTTCCCGAATAGCAATAGTTCGCACTTTACCCAGTTCAAACCTGAGTGCATTTATGATGTGATTTTTTTCCGCCTCCGACTGACTGTTGAAAAAGAGCCGGGCTTGGCTGAAATGATCAAAAAAGCTGGCACTTCGTTCACGGATCTTTTTAGCATCAATTCGCTCAGTATAGGAAGTAAATCCTCCTTCCAGCGCTTTGGCCTGAAACGGGCAACCACCTCCAAGGGTGTTTGGACTATAACTTGACTTTCCTTTGTTGATGGTTTGGCGCATATGCCCATCCCGTTGGTTGTTGTGCACGGGAGCAACGGATCGATTGATGGGGATCTCATGAAAATTGGGACCTCCCAATCGGATCAATTGCGTGTCAGTATACGAAAAAAGTCTTCCCTGCATTAGCGGATCGTTTGTAAAGTCAATACCCGGGACAACGTTACCGACGTGAAAAGCTACCTGCTCGGTTTCAGCAAAGAAGTTGTCAGGGTTCCGATTGAGTGTAAGTTTGCCGATGCGTCGTACAGGCACAAGTTCTTCGGGGACAAGCTTTGTAGGGTCCAGGAGATCAAAATCAAATTTATGTTCATCGGCCTCAGGGATTATCTGTACGCCAAATTCCCACTCGGGAAAATTGCCGCTCGCGATGGCCTCCCACAGATCGCGGCGATGGAAATCGGGATCTTTCCCCGAAATATTTTGGGCCTCGTCCCAGGCCACCGAATGAACGCCCAAAAGTGGCTTCCAATGGAATTTCACAAAGTGCGCCACGTTCTTTTCATTCACCAATCGAAATGTGTGAACACCAAATCCTTCCATCATACGATAACTTCTTGGAAGAGCCCGGTCGCTCATTGCCCACATGACCATATGTGCCGATTCTGGCATCAATGAAATAAAATCCCAAAAGGTGTCGTGAGCGGAGGCAGCCTGTGGCATCTCGTTGTCCTGCTCGGGTTTTACAGCATGAATGAGATCAGGAAACTTGATAGCGTCCTGGATGAAGAAGACCGGCATATTATTTCCGACCAGATCGAAGACTCCCTCCTCGGTATAAAACTTAACAGCAAATCCGCGGACATCCCGTGCCAGGTCTGTTGATCCGCGCGAACCTGCCACAGTGGAAAAACGTACGAACACTGGCGTTTCTTTTTCGGGATCCTGCAAGAAGCCGGCGCGTGTAAAGGCAGACATCGATTTATATACCTTGAATACGCCATGGGCGGCAGAACCCCGCGCATGGACAATACGTTCAGGAATTCTTTCATGATCAAAATGAGTGATCTTCTCTCGCAGGATAAAATCTTCGAGTAAGCTGGAGCCACGCTCGCCTGCCTTTAACGAATTCTGGTCGTCGTTGATCTTTACACCCTGATTGGTGGTGAGAAATTCGCCTGTGCTTTCTTCCGTGTTTAAAGCAAGGTCTTTTTGTTTGGAATTCGTGGTTGATTTTTTGACGGAAGCCTTCTTAGTTTTAGCCATAATTATAATAGGGTTAAATGGAAAAGAAGCCTTACGCCCCTTCGATCGCTCTGAAGTGTAATAATCGTGCCGCATGAAAGTCAAGGAGGAAGATTGTCAATTGTGAGGAAAATCAATGTGCATGCCTTTGCTCACCAAAGGGCGCCGTGACTTCTTGCAATACAACGGGACTATTTTCTACAGCTGGCCAGTGTTGAAATCAACGACATTCTCAGGCTCGCCTCATAAACCCGAAAAGTGAAATCTTATATAAGGAGGTTGAGCGAAAGAAGACGAGTTAATAGGCTACGCAAAATTGCGCCTCATCCAAAAATTCCATTTTACATATCTACTACTTTGTTTTTGGATACTCGGGTGTGTACCCAGGTCTTCCATTCTTAATTAGAAACATCAGCAGAACGCGGGCTGGTTGAGTTGTGCTCCCGTTTTTTGTGACCGTGTGCAGAATATTACGTTTCTCATAAAACATTTCGCCTGCTTTATAAGTCTTCGGAGTTTTGGTTACTAATGCAATTTCAACAGACCCTTCGAGAACATATCCGAATAGTTCACAGTCATGACGATGGGATACTGTGTCTATTCCACCGGGTGTGACCGTCATAACCGTGACGTCCATTTTGTAGTCGGTCAATAAAGAATCAGATAACATCTGACTTAATACAGGGTTAAAGGACAGCGGCGAAACGTTGGCTTTCACAGCGTGGTCATTGTGCTGCGCGAATAGTAAAGTAGATGCGACACAGAAGGTAGTTATTAGTAGAAGTCTCATAGTTGATTTCTATTTTATTCCAAATATGGGCAAAATATCGTAGCCAATTGGCTGTTGCGTCTTACAAATAGTTAAAGTAGGGCATGGGTGGATACAACTAGAAATTATTGGGAAGTCAGATTAACGTGGAAAGAAATAAATTTTTTTGATTTACAATACTGGCACCCCAATCAACTTCCGGTTTGCGGGGGTGTCGTTGTAGACGCGCCATTCCTGAATTAGATTATTCTTGATCGTTGCTGTCCACAGCGCAGGCCCGTTTAGCTTTTCGTCTGAGCACCTGGAGTGACCAAAAGTTATCACCACATTGCCCTGGAGTTCCATGTGTTCAAAATTATTCTTGTAATCTGGAAACTGGCTGAAGAATCGTTCCCAGACTATAATACAATCTTTTCGTCCCATTGCTCTTCCGCCGGCGCTATCAACAAACGTGTGGTCTTCGCTCATGAACAAAGCCAGCCTGCCAGGGTCTCGTGAATTGATGGCGTCGTTAAAGTTGTTGACGACGTCGAATGGATTAGTGCGGCCCATAAAGTGAAATTACGGCATTGTATCGAAAGGTGCTGCTAATGTTTGATTGTTTTTCGACTTCCTGCAAGCAAAAAAACCATCGGAGAATTTGGCTCAGACTGGGTGAAAAATAACCCGGAATTCTGACCCTTTCCCAAATTCTGATTCCACTGAAATTTCACAATCGATTTTTCTCGCGGCTTCACTTGCGATATAAAGGCCCAACCCACTACCACTTGACTTATCGTTACCCCTGAAGAACATGCCAAAAATTTTCGGCAGAATCTCTGGCCTGATTCCTTCACCATTGTCTTTGATAAGCAAGGCTAACTTGTTATGATTCAATTTTGTACTGACTTTGATGACTGCATTCTGATTTCTCTTCCGGAATTTGATCGCGTTGCTGATGAGGTTTCGCAGGATAATTTTCAACCTAACCCGATCGCTTACAACAGTTGGTGTTTCAATTCCATTTAGATCGATATCCAGCTCTTGCACTCCGTCCATAAACTTCAGATCCTCAAACACCTCTTGACACAACTCCTTCAACTCAATTTCTATTTTATGTACTTCCGTTCTTTTGTTACGCGAAAAGTCAAGTACCTCCAGAACAAAGGCTTCAAGCTTGTTAACGCTTTTTTCAATCAGGTCAAATTGATTGCGATGATCACGATGGTCGTTGGTTATTCGGCTGATACTCACCAATCCTAAAATAGATTTCATCGGCGCACTGAGATCGTGCGATACGCTGTAAACGAACCGGTCCATTTCGGAGTTAACGAGGTTGAGCTCCTTGTTCTGTTTGTTGAGTTGGTATTCGCTCAATCGCATGTCAGAAACCAGTCGAGCTGTGACGGTGGTAAATACATATAACAGGCATGTTCCCAATTGGGTCTTCAACATTTGGCTCTCAAGAAACAGCCCGGGTGAAAACTGTTCGTGTGTCGCCGCCGGAATGAAATAGGTGATAATTAAAATGTACGAGTTCATCAAGATGGCCACGGTAAATCCGAATCGCAAGGCGATGTACAAGGAAAGAATTCCATTGAGAAACCAGTAATCAACGAAGCTCAGGTAAAAATTAATAATGTAGGCCATTGCAGCAATACCCAACAGTTCTATCCATTGCAGGGGAGAGTAGTTTGTTTCGAGTTCGTAATCGTTTGTATCCGCATACAACATTAGCCCACGTCGTGCCATCATCTTTCCCAAAACGGATAGGAGAGGAAGTGATATGGAGAAAACGGAGATGAAATCACCAAAGCCCGTGGTGATCACAAGGTTCCAGTATTTATCGCTAGGCACGTCACCGGCCATTAAAAACACAAGCTCCAAAATAATTTTATAAACCAACAGGGGGACTAAAATGCCCATGAGCAAGAAATAGAT
>DATHIE010000829.1:0-14013 GCA_035316905.1 Chryseolinea sp.
TTCCGGTGTCGTCACTCCGCCTAATGCACCCCCTTCCGTATCAATTTCAAGCCCTGCTAACAACGCAACATTTGTCGCAGGAAATGCAATCACCATCAATGCAAATGCTGGCGACACAGATGGTTCGGTGAGCAGAGTCGAGTTCTTCAGCGGAACGACGAAGCTTGGTGAAGACCTGTCAAACCCACATAGCTTCGTTTGGAACAACGTTGCTGCAGGGACATATACGCTAACTGCAAAAGCGACAGACAACAAAGGTGCAACCACCACGTCTGCACCGATAACAGTAACGGTTAACAATTCGAACACGCCCCCGGCTATATCATTGACAGGTCCAGGCAACAACGCACTTTTTGCAACCGGATCTACCGTTACGATTACTGCTAATGCCACCGATGCAGGCGGAACCGTAAGTAAGGTGGAGTTTTTTAGCGGAACGACGAAGCTGGGCGAAGACCTCAGCAGTCCATACAGTTTTGCATGGAACAATGTGCCGGCAGGGAATCACACAATAACCGCAAAAGCTACAGACGACAAGAATGCGATTGCTACGTCTGCGTCTATAGCTATCGTTGTTAGTACTGCGAACAATCCTCCAACTGTAAGCATCACTGGCCCCGCAAACAATGCAACCTTTAACAGTGGCGCTACGATAACTATAACCGCTAATGCTTCTGATGCCAACGGATCAATCACAAAAGTGGAATTCTTTAACGGTGCTGCGAAGATCGGAGAAGACAGCAGCAGTCCGTATAGTTTTGCGTGGACAAATGCTCCCGGAGGAACTCTGGCAATCAAGGCTGTGGCCACAGACAACCAGGGAGTAACGGCAACATCAGCTGTGGTCAGTATTACAGTTAATGCAGCAGCTGTCTCACCGGCTGTTTCTCTGACGAGCCCCGCAAGTAATGCCTCGTTTGCTGCAGGCACTTCAATTACTCTAACAGCCGCAGTAACACATCCCGGCGGGACTATCACGAAAGTTGAATTCTACAACGGAACGACAAAACTTGGAGAGGATCTCACATCGCCCTATAGTTTTACCTGGGCAAACGCGCCGATTGGAACTCATTCGTTGGGGGCCAAAGCGATTGACTCAAAAAACGTTTCAGGTAACTCCTCTCTCACCCAAATCAGCGTAATAAAATCAAATTTACCCCCTGTTGTAAATCTAACGTCGCCAGGAAATAATAGCGTTTTTCCAACAAATGCAGATGTAACAATTACTGCGACTGCGTCAGATCCTGATGGGACGATAGGTAGGGTGGAATTCTTTAATGGAAATGCGAAAATCGGAGAGGATCTTACAAGTCCATATAGCTTTGTCTGGAACAATGTTCCGAATGGAAATTATTCGGTGTCAGCGAAGGCTGTTGACAACCAGACTGCTGCAGCCAGCTCTTCCATTATTAACATTGCTATAAGTAATTCGACGCCGCCGTCTGTCAGCATTACAAGTCCTTCCAATAGCGAAAGTTTCTTTTCCAATAGTACTGTAAATGTCAACGCTACGGCTACTACACCATCGGGCACTGTAAGCAAAGTGGAATTTTTCAATGGAACAACCAAATTGGGAGAAGATCTGACATTCCCATATAGTTTTGCCTGGATCAACGTGCCTACTGGAAGCCATTCGCTTACTGCTAAAGCGACAAATAGCCTAAATGCAGTTGCGACCTCTGTGGCTGTCAACGTCGTAGTAGGGAACGGCACTGGTCCGCCATCGGTCGACATTACAAGCCCGGCTCCTGTCTCAACATTTTCTGCCGGCACATCAATTCAGTTTGCTGTCACTGCAACTAACGGGAGTGCGGCTGTTAGCCGCGTGGAGTTTTTTAACGGCTCGTCTAAGCTTGGCGAGGACCTCTCAAGTCCGTATGCATTTACCTGGAATGATATCGCTGTAGGAACGTACGTAATTACTGCCGTGGCCACGGATGATCAAGGCGCTACGGCGTCGGATGAAGTAGAGATTTTTGTTAACCCGCAGAATATTTCTCCGAAAGCGAATGCCGGCAAAGACATGAATGTGCAATTGCCGATAAATTCTTTAACAATTCAGGGCACTGGAACCGATGAGGACGGGGTGATCTCTACGTATGCGTGGACTCAAGTTTCTGGCCCTGATGACCCTGAACTTACCCAGGATACATTTGGGCAACTCAACTTGGGAACGCTGATTGAAGGAACGTATGTATTTGAACTTACCGTAACAGATAATGGCAATGCTACCAATAAGGATAAGATTTCCATCGATGTACTACCTTCTCTACTTTCACTGGAACAGATTCCGCGGTACTTCTCTCCCAACAACGATGGAATTAATGACATGTGGGTGTGGCCGCGTATAGAACTTTATCAAAATTCCGAATTGTCAATCTTCAACCGTTTTGGAGAAGTTATCTATGAGTCGAACTCATATCAAAATAATTGGGATGGAACTATAAATGGAAAACCGCTTCAGGCTGATGCATACTACTATGTTATCAGACTCAGCAATACAGACATAAAGGGCGCAGTAAGAATTGTAAGATAAATTGAAGCTATGAAAAGAATCTTTACACTTTGTCTAGTTGCTTTATTCCTTTCGATTGGCTTGTCCAGGGCTCAGCTTCCAGGGCCATTTTACCGGCAATTTTATTTCAATCCGTATGTTTTCAATCCGGCATATGTTGCCATAAATAATGAGTTGGAAGCGAACATCTCATATCGTCAACAGTGGACAAACTTTAAGGATGCGCCTGTAACAGCCGGAGCCAGCGTCCAGTTTCCTACAAGTGAACGCGTGGCTTTGGGATTCAATCTTTATTCCGATAAACAGGTTCTTCTCCATAATACCAATTTTATGGCAACCTTCGGCTACGTGGTTCCAATTGCCAAAAATCAATCACTACGTTTTGCCTTGTCTGGCGGTGTAGGCATGAATAAGCTCGATCTTACCGCTGAAGAGCTGAACACCAATGACCCTGCTATAGCAAACGCAGCTGGAAATAACTTCTATGTTGACGGAAATTTTGGTGTGGTATATTCCATCTCAGGTTTGCGCATAGGCTTTGCGTTAACTGACCTCTTCAAGTCCAATGCCTTCAATGAACAGAATTTCAACGAGTTTGAAATGTCAAATCTAAGGAACAGACTTTTTTCTGCGAGCTATCGTTTTAACGTCGGTGTGATGGGAGACATTTCAATTGAGCCATACATGTTGTACCGACAGACCGAGGATGGCCTGCAAGACTCATGGGAAGCGGCATCACTTGTGTACTATAAGAACAAAATCTGGACGGGGGTAAGTTACAATCAGAACAATGGCCTTGCCCTTTTCTTTGGTGCCAACCTGAAGGAACGGATCAAGTTTGGCTATAGCTACGAATTCCCGCCGTTTAGCACAGGATTTCCGAACACAAGTTCTCATGAACTTCATATCGGAGTAAAGCTCACAAAGAAAAAACCAGTAGTAGCTAAGAGTGCAGCACCTACCGAACTTGCTAATGTACCTCCGCCAGCTGTCGATCCTGCAGCCGGAAACAAGAACCCCGGTAGAGTTGTGGCAGCCGACGGCCCAGACAATAAAGAACTTGAAACTCCTATCGTTCTTTCGGATGCGGATCGTGTAAAAGAACAAAGGAGTACCGAGCCACCCACTACGTCCACTGCTGCTCCGGTTAAGGTGGAAGAAGTTAAAAAAACGACTGCAAAGACTTCAAAGGCAAGCGAGTCGTTCACAATGAGCCAGGGACACTACTATGTGGTGGTTGGCGTATTTAGCGTGATGAGCCATTCCATGAAGTTCACCAAAGAAATGATGAGCAAGGGCTATAAAATGAATGTAGGCTTGAATCCAAAAAATAATTTTTACTACGTCTACATTTATTCAACGCTCGATCACGAGGACGCTAAACGCGTAAGAAATGAATACCGGTGGAAAAATCTTTTCAAAGAAGCCTGGATATTCAACATGGAATAGTTCTGCTGCTTGTAGAGTTCAAGGACTGTAACCAACAACAATTCAATCTGCTGCCCTTTACAGCTCAGCGAATTACAAGTTTCAGTTCGGCGACATTATCGTCCCAGGGATTCTGGTTTCCAATATCCAACAAACCGTCGCACGTAGCCGACGAAGAGTGAAAACGGAATCAGCAGCGGTGGGCAATTTCTAATGGTGTAAATCGTATAGTTTTTAAGGTTGCCACCACCTTTAATGTCAAATAAGTGGTTATAATAATTCTTTAGTGTCTTGTGTTTAATGATCTTCCGGTCTCCACTCTCCTCAGGATAGGTGTAAAGCCACGCGTCATAGTTACAATAAACGGGAAAACCATTTCTGCGAGCCAAATGAGTAAAGTCGTAGTCCGCAATGTAATGTGGTAATAACTTTTCCTCAAACAATCCGACCGTCTCAAAAACCTTCCGGGGAATAAGCAACCCCCTGGCTGGAAACAATGATACCTCGTGTAATCCATGTTGTTCACTTTCGCTGAGTTCGTCCAGCAGAAATCTTGATTTGGCCAGCGTCCAATTAATGATTTCGCCGCCGTAATTCCGTTTTTTTGTCCTCACATCGAGATCTAAAGCGCCGATCAAAGAATCGGGGCGTTGTTTCGCCCCTTCCATCATTTTTGCCACGAAGTCGTCGGTGGCAATCGTATCGTTGTTAAGGGTCATCACATAGTCTGCTCCCAAATTGAGCGCATGCCGTATCCCCATGTTTGTAGCCGCAGTCCAGAACAGTTTACCATCGCCGGACAGAACAATAATTTCTGGAAATTTTGTTGCCAACATTTCCTTCGTTCCATCCGTAGAACCATCGTCAACAATAATGATGTGGGCTCTTGGAATCTGACCCTCCAACGACAAGAGACAATCTTGCGTATACTCTTTCCTGTTATAGACAGGAATTACAATATAGACGACGTTTTGAGTCAATTCTTTCTCCATTAAAATTACACTGCCTTAGTGTCCACCGAAGCCCTTGCAGCAAGTAAACATATTATCGCGTATCCCAAAGATCCCAGATAACAAAACGTATCTACTTGCATAACAAAAACCAGGAATACAACCGTAGCAAAAAAAACCGCGTCCGGGCTATTTTTCTGGAATTCAGTTCTATAGTGAGTAAAAATACGGTAGCACAACAAAAGCAGCAACGCTAAACCAAAAATTCCCTGGTCGACAATGGTCATCAACGTGGTGCTATGTAAATGCAAGTTTTCTTCCTTGGTGAAACCAAACTGCCTTGCATAGTCAGGAATAAGGTGGAGGAAATAATGTCCACTGGTACCGTTTCCGAAAAGAAGTCCACGCTGATCAAATATCATCCAGTCAAATGTACGTTGCCATAAGAATGATCGTCCATTAAAAGTTGTTACATCCACCAGGTTCACCCGCTGCATTACTGCGACAAATACAGGCAGGCTCAGGATGTAAAATATGATGACACCAATGTTTAACAGAATTGGCAATGTAAATATTGACATCAAGAAAACGCCGCGGGATCTTCTCATTAAGTTGAAAGTGAACAGAATGAAAACACCAGCGAATACTAAAATCGCAAGTCTTGAATTAATGTAATATAAAAGGAGAAGGTTGACAGCAAAATAACTAATCAGGTAGATAAGTCTGAATGGATCATTCAGCGACTTTTTGATGAAAGACAGTATCATCAAATTCAGAATTGCAAGCAGACATGCGCCGCTATAAAAACCATCCAGAAATGGCATTGCAAGCCTTCCGGCGATAGCGTGCGTTTCGTTTGTTAGTCCAAGCCCGTAATAACCTATTAAGTTGATTAAGAGAAGGATGGAAAAACTCCAGAAAGTCAGCTTCACAAAATTCTCTCTGTGATTTTCGTTATATAAGAATACGATCACGAAAGCCTGAAATGGAACGACAAGAAGAATCGATCTTGTAACATTTCCAATCATGTTCATTGAAGGCATATTCCTACCCAATGAGACGAAAAGCGCGACAATACATGTTAGCTGAAAAAGCAGCACAAGCGAATAAATCCAATTGACTTTTACCTTAATGTCACTCTTGTATAGCAGGTCAACCAGATAAAAAAGAATTATGAGAATATGGGGCAATATCCCAACAATATATCCCACCGATGGACTAAAGCCACCCGAAACGTAAGCCCCTATTCCGTAAACGGGGAAACTTATTAAAAACAAAAAATTTATGATATCTCTTTTATTGAGCATGCCAAACTCGCCCTAATTATTATTCATTGAGAAAAGACCGTACCACCCTCACTTTTTCAATTTCGAAAGTATCGTATCTTTAAAAAACCTTGAAAAATACTTTCGATCCCTTTCGATATCGCGCAACATAAACGGCGGGTGTTTCAATGGAAAATCCAAGTCAAGGGCCTGGAGATCCGAGTTCTTGCTATTCGCACTCGTCGTGTGTGTAGCCTCTGCTCCAAAGCCAATATTTTTAACTAGGTTCCTCTGAGGCGCAATTGATAACCCCGAGTTTATGAAACGGGCGAAATCCCATTGATAGTCCCACGTGTCAAGACTTCCATTGCGGACTTGGTCAAATTTTCGCATGCGATAGAATTTTTCCAACCTATTCAAAAAGAACTCGTCAAAAAAACCTTTCTCTTTCAGTTGCTCGTAAAGCGAAATCTTGAAATCATAGGCCTTCCAGGCTCTTTGCCACGTTGCCCATCCCCAGATATGACCATTTCGCGAAAAATAGTAGGAGAAATCTTTATTGTCCGGCGAGCCGTCGAGGAAATTGTTGCCGCCTATATGCATCACGCGACTGTCATGCCTATATTTTTCAAGCAATTCCTGGCAATACCAAAAAAAACTATCGGAAGGCAAGCAGTCATCTTCAAGAACAATTCCTTCCGGCTCATGCTGAAAAAACCAGGTTATTGCTGTTGATACACCCAGTCCACAGCCCAAATTCTTCTCACGAAATAGTGTTTTCACTTCGCAGTTCCAATCCACTCCTTTGATTACTTCTCTTGTGTCTGCACAACGTTTAAGATCGGTTTGCACCGTAGGACGGGGGCCATCGGCAGCCACATACAGACGTAACGGCTTGATATTTCTGATTGCATTAAAAACTATCTGGGTTGTGTCTGGGCGGTTGAATAAGATAAATAGTATCGGGGTTTCAAGAGGGGAATGAGGCATACTACTATATCAAAATTTGTAACCGTAGCCATAGCCATAGCCATAGCCTGAGCTCTTGGTTTGCTTTACATCATTCAATAAAATACTAACATTCGTGATCTTCTTGCGTTCGTATAGCTTATTGATCTTGTTCAAACTATTTCGGTTTGTGTAGTCTGATCTGACTATGTAAAGGTTTGCGTCGGTGTATTTCATCAGGATAATGTATTCTGATACATAACCCAGCGGAGGCGAATCGAGTATAATCGTGCTGTAAGTCTGCTTTAGTGTATTGACCAACTCCTCCATTCGCGGGCTACCGATTAGATCGATTGGATTCGGAGGGATTGGTCCCGATCCAATAACATCAAATCCCTTGTGTTCCGTGTTATTGATGATCTCCTTGATCGTCCCGTCGCCTACCAGGAAATTAGACAGCCCTTTCCGGTTCTTTAATTGAAAATAGGCTGCAACGCGCGGACGCCTCATATCTGTGTCAATTAGTATTGTCCGTCGCCCAGAATAGGCCATAACCGCAGCCAGGTTCACAGAACAGAAGGTTTTACCCTCGCTTTCCCGCGAAGATGTTATTCCTATGACATTGGCATTCTTGCCCAGAGTAAGGTATTGCAGGTTGACACGCAAGGAGCGGAATGATTCACCTATCGGCGACCGTGCATGGGCGATGATAGAACTCTGTTCCCTCTTATTAGCATGGCTTATTGTTCCTATAAAAGGAATCTTTGTGTGTTGCTCAACATCTTCGTGTGTAACGATATTGTCGTTGAGCATATCCTTTACAACTATCGCTCCGGCCGCACTTCCAACGCCCAGAATCATCGCCAAACCCAAAATGAGCATAGCATTTGGTGATACCGGTCCGGATCCAACCTGATAAGGTCTGTCGACTATGGTTTTCTCAACTGAATTCGAAGCAATCGCAATGCCGGCCTCTGCCCGTTTCTCTAACAGATAGTTATAGACGTTGTCATTAAAATCGAACCGCCGCTGAATGTTGACCAACTCGCGTTCATTCTTTGGAAGCACGTTCAGGTTCTTCTGAATTTGAAAGATCCTGTTAGTGATGTCGGTCAGTTCAATGGTAGACACTTCGATCATGTTGTTGACGTTGTCTACCAGGGTCTTCTTAGTGTTCTTTATCTTTGTCTCTACGATCTCGGCCAGGGGGTTATTCTCCTTTGCGTTGTAGCTCAGTTCCGTTTGCTCTTGGTTTAGCTTTGACAATTCCAGCAAAAGATTATTCAACACCGGATCTTCCAACCCAAGAGCGGAAGGTGCGATGACTTCCGAAATCTTGCTGTCATTCTTCAGAGAGTTTGCGATAAATTTGTAGTATTTCAATCTACTCTCCAGTTCAGCTTTTTCGGTCTCCAGTTTGTCAAGATTCCTGTTCAGGTTTTCAGCAGTTGAATTGATATCCAGAATGTTATTTTTAGAGCGGAACACTTCCAACGAGCCTTCCACTTGTCGAAGGGTATCCGAAACACCACTTAGCTGATTATCTATGAATTGAATGGTCTTCAGACCCAACTGATTCTTCTTATATAATTCATTTTTAAGATAAACCTCCAGCAGCTTACTTAGGAATGCCTTTTCTTTTGCGGCAACACGTCCCTTTACTCTCAGCTCTACAATAAACGATTCGAGTGAAATTGGATCGATTTTTAACTTGTTCTGATATCCTTCCGTAAGCGATTGGATCTTGTGCAGCTCAAAGAAAGTTTCTGTTTCCTTGTCTACCTTAAATAAGTCGTTGAAGTTTATCTTAAAACTCAGATACTTGTTTACAAAAGGTTTGTCAAGCGGAACCTCTTCATCAATTTCCAACCGATCTACCAAACCTTCGACCTGGTTGGTGTAGTAATTGTAGGTGCTGACGTTCTTCGCTGATACTCTGACTCTGTACCTTGTTGAAGATATTTGCTCAATAAAAACAGGCACATCAACGACCTGATTCACAACCGAGTCTATTTCGATAGTGAAGGGTGAATCTCCATATCGTTCTTCAGTTGCAAAGTTTTTTCTGACATAATATTCAATGGCAAAATCCAGCTCTCTCATCGCACGATCAACCATCGTGTATGATTTCAAAATTCCTATCTCGTCCTCAATTCCTGTTTGTGAAGTGTAAAGGTTCATCCCTTTGATGAAATTCTCCGAATCCATCCCGGTCTGAGTTTCGCTCTTAAGAAGCATCGAAGCTTTCACCACATACTGCTTGGGTGCCAGTTTTGTATACAAATAACCCAAGGGAAGCGTGATCAAAAGCGCTATCAAGAAATAGTACCACTTCGTGAAAAGCTTCCTGAGAATTTGTTTAATATTTAATTTTCCATCCATGACTTCGGTCTTTTTTTCCTATCACATAATATTGTCTGTCACTGATTGTTATCAATGTAGTTCAGGATCAGGACCGCAGTGGTAATCGCTGAAAATACAAGCGTCAAATTCTCGAGATTTGACCGCTTGGAACGCGCCTTAAGGGGCTCAACATATAATACGTCGTTAGGCATAAGATAAAAATACTTTGACTTGAGAAGGTTGGGGTCTTTAAGGTCCAAAAGAACGACCTCAGAACCTCGGGCGACCGGCCTTATCAATTTAACATTCTTTCGACTTGCAAAAATAGTAAGGTCTCCGGCCAATCCAAGGGCTTCCAGGATTGTTGCCTGACTATTATACACATAGTGGTAGCCAGGGTTATTCACCTCACCAATGACGGTGATCTTAAAGCTGACCAACTTGACCACAACTGTTGCGTTTTTCAGGTATTTATTAGCATTGGTTTGAATTAAGGCCTGGACTTCATCCAATGTCAGATCTTTGACAGTTATCAGCCCCAAGATCGGCAGATTGACTCTCCCCATCTCGTCAACGTTGTATCCTTCCAGGTAGTTGTTGGCGGGACTTGAAAATGTTGCCGTCTGTGTGGTAGTAATGATGTTAAAGATATCTGAAACCTGATGATCCGTCGAACTCTTCACCTTAACGGACAAAACATCGTTGGCTTGAACCCGATAAATTGGTCGGTGGTTCTCCATTAGCGTCGGCTGTATATAAGAGAAGTCCTTGTCCTGAAAGTAAATCAACTTTTTATTGTAGTAACATGAAGAACAAAACAGGAGGATGACTAATAGTTTAATTAGGATTGGGAGTCGAATCATTTTTTACCATCATTAAAAAAAGAAAAAATATGAAAGGCGGCATAAAATAGCAATGACGTTAAGCATTGAAATTTGATATTTTTCCTCCGTCCATTTCTCGCAAGAATTTGTGGCCACTTAAGTGCCAGTTTTTTCAAATAGCCAATTTTTACGTCAATCTAATATATTGTTTTCCGCCGACTCAACCAACTGGGTTCCATTCCCAGATCATAGGTCAGATAGTAAACGTTTGTTAGCTAGCGACAAGGGTGATAAAGCTGTTGAGACACCGAAGTTTTCCGACCAGTCACCAAAAAGTGTGGCGCATATTCCTCAGAAAAAAGGCCCCGACGCGTCGGGGCCTTTTTCATTCATAACGGTAGGACTATATTAATTCTCGATTCCCAGGTCCTTGTAACGTTTTTCGATACGCTTGATTTGATCATCAATCCCAAGGTCAGTGTAGATTTGATAAAGCGTATCCAATACTTCCTGATCTTCCGGGTTAAGCTTCTCAGCTTTTTCCCAATAAGGCATTGCGATTTTGAGCTTTTCTACCAACACTTTATCCATGTCATACTTCTTCTTCTTGTCTGCAGCAGAAATCCCCATAGTTGACATCTCTTTCTTAATTGCCGCAGCTTCAGCATAAACTATTTTTGCCAAATAAAGCTGAGCTTCGAAATATTGGGGGTCAATTCTGAGGGCGTCCTCATAATTCTTTTTGGCTTCCGGTATAAGGTTCAAGCTTGCGTTAGTATATCCAAGATAGAAGTGCAGGATCTTGTTGTTAGGTTCCTTCTTAATAGCAGACTCCAGTCCTGACTTTGCTTCATCAATTCGTTTTAAATCAATCAACAATCCGATTTCAACTTTTGGAAGGTCCTGGTTGGTCGGGAATTTTGGTTTTGCCAAACGCGCAACACGCAGTGCTTCTTCCTTATTCTCCTTGGGCCCGCTGTTGATATTGATAATACTCAGGTATGCGTCTATTGACTTACCCCCGAGATCGATGTACTTTTGGAACGATGCGATTGCTTTGTCGTAATCTTCCATGCCATTTGAAACGAAACCAGCGTAGAAGTAAGCAAGTGTATCATCAGGCTGTATCATTTGAGCCTTTTCGAAATTCTTCAGGGAATTTTCAAGATCTTCCTCCTGGTAAAGAGCCGCGCCTTTGTTGATGTATGTGTTAGCCCAATACTCCATTTGTTGGGTTTTCAGAACAGGCATGCCTGCAGCATCCGGAATGAACAGTTCTTTTCCTTTCCCGTTCAACTCCTCTGCCTTTTTGAACGACTCCATCGCGACTGTAAATGCATCAGGGGCCAGAGCTTTGAAGGCTTCATTGGAAGTAGTATCAAGCGATCCGTAGATCAAACCCCGATAATACCATGCCTTCGGATCGTTCATGGTCTTTTCATAGGTGGGGGCCAAGTCTATATTAGCTTTTGCTTCGTCAAGCTTTCCTTCTCTCCAGGAAGTTAGCGCTTTGGGAAGGTTGGGCTTTGCTCCTTTCTGAGCAAAGACAGTAACTGTCGCCAACATTAACAAAAAGAGTGTTATTCGTTTCATTGTAAAACAGGTTTATAGGTATTCTTTATAAATTATTAGTGGTTTCGTCTTCAATCATCTTCTGTATCTTTTCAACAGAGGATATACGGTCATCTTCATTCAATTTGATCAACCGAACTCCCTGCGTTGCTCGACCCATTACGCGAAGTTCGCTAACCTTAATTCGGATTGTAATGCCCGTCCGGTTTATTATCATTAGCTCATCGTCGTCGACAACTTCCTTAATCGCAACAAGCTTGCCAGTTTTTTCCGTAATGTTGAGCGTTTTAACCCCTTTGCCTCCCCTCCTGGTGATGCGATAATCGTCGATCAGCGAACGCTTACCATAACCTTTCTCCGACACCACAAGCAAGTTAGCATCTTCGCGATTTATGCATACCATTCCCACTACTTTATCACTTGGAGTTTCCAACGTCACGGCCCGTACTCCGGCGGCGGTCCGGCCCATTGGCCTGACATCACGCTCGTTAAAATGCACGGCCTTACCTTCACTTTTTGCTATAATGATATGATTGCTGCCATTTGTTAATGAGGCATTTAAGAGCCGATCCCCCTCGTGGATAGTGATCGAATTAATTCCCCCCTGGCGCGGCCTGGAATAGGCTTCCAGCGACGTCTTCTTGATCGTGCCCTTCTCTGTACATAGGATCACGAAGTTGTTATTGATGTAGTTTTCATCCGTCAAATTTTTGACGTTGATGATCGCCCGGACTGCATCTCCCGGCTCAATGTTAATGAGGTTCTGAATGGCACGTCCCTTAGCAATTTTAGTTCCTTCAGGAATTTCGTAGGCCTTCTTCCAATATACCTTTCCCTGATCCGTAAAGATCAAGAGATAATTATGCGCCTGAGTTATAAACAGATGTTCGGTAAAGTCATCCTCTTTCGACCCTGCACCCTTTGATCCGATGCCTCCCCTTCCCTGCGTCCGGTATTCAGACAATGATGTTCTTTTGATATAACCCTGGTTGGAAATTGTGATCAGCATTTCCTCGTTGGGAATCATATCCTCAAAAGAAATATCATCTTCATTGGCAACTACCAGCGTTCTCCTCTCGTCGCCGTAGCGTTCCCTGAGCTCCGCCAATTCATCCTTGATGATCTGCATCCGCACAGGCTCGTTCTCAAGAATGCCTTTAAGCTTATCGATCAATTCTTTAACTTCATTGTACTCCTGAAGGATCTTATCGCGCTCCAGGCCGGTAAGCCGTTGCAACCGCATGTCAAGGATTGCTTTTGCCTGGATCTCAGTTAACAAGAATCGGGTTATCAACCCTTCCCTCGCAGTTTCAGGATCTTTGGAGCTTCGAATCAATGAGATCACCTCATCGAGGTTGTCCAGTGCGATAAGATATCCTTCGAGAATGTGGGCTCTCTTCTCAGCTTCGGAAAGTTCAAACTTTGTGCGTCTTACAACGACCTCATGACGGTGTTCAACGAAATATTTTACAAGGTCCTTAAGATTCAATGTTAAAGGTCTTCCCTTAACAAGCGCAACGTTGTTTACATTGAATGCCGATTGAAGCTGTGTGTACTTGAATAAATTGTTAAGGACAATATTAGGAATAGCATCCCTTTTCAGATCGTAAACTATCCTGTAACCGTCGCGGTCTGATTCGTCACGGATATCGGAAATACCTTCAATCCTTTTGTCATTCACCAATGCTGCCGTCTTTTCGATCATCATGGCCTTATTGACCATGTAAGGGATTTCCGTCACCACAATCTGCTCCTTTCCTCCTGGCGTTGTGACTATCTCCGCTTTAGCCCTTACCACAATCCGGCCTCTGCCAGTAAGGCTAGCTTCCTGAATTCCTGAGTGCCCGTATATAATACCACCCGTCGGAAAGTCGGGAGCTGTGATATACTTCATCAGCTCTGGAATGGAAATATTATTATCGTCGATATAAGCAACAACGCCGTCAATGACTTCCCGAATATTGTGTGGCGCCATGTTGGTCGCCATCCCTACGGCAATTCCAGACGATCCATTTACCAGAAGGTTCGGGAACTTTGCGGGAAGGACGGTGGGCTCCGTTAACGAGTCATCGAAGTTAGGCTGGAAATCTACCGTTTCTTTGTTGATGTCAGCCAATAGCTCTTCAGCGATCCTTCTGAGTCTCGCTTCAGTGTATCGCATCGCCGCG
>DATHIE010000830.1:0-8120 GCA_035316905.1 Chryseolinea sp.
GCATCGCCCGATGAAGTTCGCATGCTCGACATGACGTACCGCACCTCACCTCCTCACCTTCTCATCTTCTCAACTCCTCATCTCCTAAAATTCTATATCTTCCCACCTTCAAAATCATCGTGAAAGAATCATCCAGCAACAAGACTCTGTTCCTCACAGGCATGATCCTAAGCATGACCTGCTGGGGCCTAAGCTGGACATCATCGAAAGTAATCGCCGCCTATGGTTCCCCTTTGACGCTATCTTTGATTCGGTTTACCCTCACGTTTTTATCTATGATCGTCATTCTTGCTGTACTCAGACAGCCATTTACCATAAACAAAAAAGGCATAAAGGATCTGATCGGCGCATCGATTACCATTTCACTGTACACCGTCGTGTTTTTTAAAGGCATCACTACCGGCAAGGCTGGAGCAGGTGGGGTGCTGGTTACGGTATTGAATCCCATCATTTCCTACGGCATCATGCTCATCATGGAGCGCCGCCGCCCGACGCGGAATGAAACGATCGGATTAAGCCTCGGACTACTTGCCGGCATTGTACTGCTGAAACTTCCCATGGAAGCAAGCACGATCTTCAGCGCAGGGAACATTTACTTTTTGGTAGCTTCATTTTGTTGGGCAGTACTGAGTGTTTTTACCTCAAAAGCTTCACGGTATGGATCAACCATTACGTTCAGCACCTGGATGTATGGTATCTGCATTGTTTTGTTGTTCATCCTCACGGGCGTGAAAGGTCCAGTGGCTACACTCTCTACTGCAGATGGAATATTCTGGTTCAATTTATTTGTTACCGCCGTGCTCGCTACCGCGTTGGCCACTACATTTTACTTTATAGCCACCTCTCGACTGGGCGCAAGTCAGGCCAGCAGTTATATTTTCCTCGTTCCGTTTTCAGCGGCATTGGGAGCGTGGATTTTTCTCAAGGAAGTTCCGCAGTGGCATACCATAGCGGGAGGGTTGCTCGGTATCGCGGCTGTTTATATTTTGAATAGTAAAAGACGTTATTAGTGTTGTAACGACTTAATATCATTCCTGACCGTTTGGTTTACTCCTTTAGGACTTTTCTTACTCTTACAGATGAACCGAATTTTACATGGAGTGTGTACACACCTGTGGGTAGCTGGTCTGTGTTTACCGTATAGATCCCATCTTCGGAAGCTCCGGATGTCTGATCGATTAATTGCATTCCTTTCATATCCGTCATCGTAATTCTTACGTCAAGGTTATTTGGATTTGCGAGCATTATCTTTAGCGTTGACTCGAACGGGTTGGGGAAAGTAGAAAACTCCTCGTCATTGTGATGTGGCCCTTGGGTGATCGTCAGAAAATCTATTTCATCAGACGTGGAACAACCATCAATCAGAACTTCTACCTTATACATGCCTGGTCCTTTTGGTTTATAAGTTTGATCAACGGCTCCTGGAATAAGCACACCATTGAGATACCATTGGTTTCCAGTTTCATAACTAGAAACTAAGTCCGGTGGTTGTCTGGTAATGACGACATCATCGTATAATACTACTATGGCCTTCACTTGAGCGCGCGGTCCCTCACATCCCAGTGAATTAACTGACGACACATAATAAGTTTTCGTTTTGGACAATGACAGAGTAGTAAATGTCCAGGAATGTTCCGCGGGAATAGGGTCTACATCCGCCTCGTCCTCATACCAGTTGTAAATTTTGCTTGGCGAGCCCGTTGCAACCAATGTAACGACTCCTTCTTGACATCGTTTCGTGTCTTCAACGACCGGAAGTCCGGGTATTGCATCAACAAGGAAAGTAACTGTTTGCTCGTAAGTTGAAGTGCTGCAATAGGCATTCACTGACTTGATCGTGAAAGTGTTTTGACCTGCGATCAATTTTTCCGCGGGGATGGTCAATGTTAGGTCGACATCGTTGCCCGTTGCAGAAGTCACTTCTGTTCCATCCTCCAGCATGACGTAATATTTGACAGCAGACGAACTACCCGCGATTATAAGCTGTGCATCATTTCCCGCACAAATATCCGTGGCGCTTGCAGTAAATTCGGTATTAATCGAAGCGGCTGAGAAATTAACGGTAAACCGATTGTTTCCCAAGCTATTGGCATCTGACGTCACAGTGAATTCATAAGAAGGTGTATTGCGAACATCAACTTCTGTTTTTGTAAAGTTATCTTTTAGAATTATAGAGACGGCTTCAGGGAAAGATTCATACTGAGAGAAGTCCAGTTTATATGTTCCGGCGGGCACATTCCAAAAAGAAAGTTTTATCGTATGATTACAATCAAACGAAGGCATAGAATTGATCGCAAGGAATTCATTAGCTTCTGTAATAGAGCAGAGGTTCAGCCCACCATTAATCATTTTATAGGCATCTGAATGGCCGTCAAATTTTGAAGTAGAACTCTCTTTAAAACGCAGGACGGTCTCATCCCTGGACTGACCTTTTACAAGCGTAATCCGCAATACATCTTTAGGACCTGCCTTACGAAAAAAAGTAGTTTGCGTTCCTGCAGCCTTAGCGCTCTCATTGATTATTAAACTGTGCGAGCCGACGGTGTTGTCAAAGACCCAAAAAGCCTGGCCACTGGCGATAAATCTACTACCACCATTTATGCTATCTCCATCAACATAATAGGCGTATTGGATTAATTCGTTGCCAGCACCGTTATCTGTTGTATATATTGCACCATCGAGTGATGCTGGCTTTTGCCATCCGGAAGCGGCATTCCAGTTTATGGTTGCAGCGAAAGGATTGCCAACGAGATTCCATCCATCCTCGTTTGTTGTGCCAGATTTCGATACTGTTATTGGAATAGTACCGGAGTTTATCGGGCCGGATATATCCCAACGGGTATTTGTGCCGGCGATACTACTCCCTCTCACTAAAAACACATAGCCAACCCCTGGTGTTAAGGTCTCGGCATTGGTATTGACGGGAAAATCCACATAGCCCCTATCGCGATTACCTTGAACCGGTTCGGAATATCTATACATTGACTGTCCACTTCCGTTAGAGCCCGTAAAACTACCCCTAACCTGAATTTCACCCTGAATATCCGCGACACTTCCGTTTTGTACTGGCGATGAGATGTAACGAAAAATATTCGGATTAGCGATAGGCTCTTTGCTCATATAGCGTTGTACCGTGACTTTTCCTTGTACCTGACCGCCGGCGACGTTCATTGGAGCGACGCTTGCATCAACGGTTGGGCTATCTCCAGTTGACAACAGTGTAAACACTCTATTATCGCCTACTCCATCGGCATCAAATGTGGATTCAGTGTTGGTTGTTACATTCAGGACCCCTCTAAGATCTGCACCGGCAGTATTCTCCAATCGTACGTCCGGGGCTGCAGTGCTAACTCCCCCATTAATCGTAAGATTATTGAATGTAACTTTTACGGACCCTTTGATCTCTTTTATATTCGTGGTTGCCGCGAAGGCTACTGTGGCGTTGTTGTGATTAAATACACCGTTGTTAGTGAAATCACCAGCAAGGGTTAATGTTATCGCAGCTGTCGCTGTAAGTCCGGAAGGAGAAGTATTATTATTGATGAGATGAACTGTAGCGGTAGATGGAAAGCCATTTCCTATAAACTGAGCCGCGTTGCTGTTAAATTCTATAGTTGATGGAGAGCCAAATGTGCGCGTGCCCGTGTTTTGAAGATTACCTCCTACGGCCGGAGCAAGTTGTAACGCGCCGTTGGCATGGGTTGAACCTACACGCAGTGTCGCATTGGCGGACAATGTAAAATTGCCCGTGCCCATGATTGCACTGGTCCCTACATCAAGAATATTGGCTGAAGCGACTGTGAAGTGAATCTTGCCTGACATCGTGCCTGGATTTGAAAATGTATGAATGCCTCCACCGATAAAGTTTACTTGTCCGAAGTTGGCTGCATTTGTGGATGCGTTACTAACAGTTCCGGCAGTAAACAAAAAGTTCGTCTTTAAATTTACTGTTGCACTGCCTGCTGAAACACCTGATCCAAATGAAAGCAAACCGCCTGCGCCACTCACAGTAATCGAGCCGTCAATATCGATAATCGGGCTACCCGAAGTATTGAATGATGAACCTGTGGCATTTGTGGAAGTTATATTCAAGTCATTTGGTATGGTCAGCGTAGGTGATCCTGTCGTGTTTACAATGAGTCTTGAAGTGCCAGCAACATTAATACTACCCGTACCGGAGTCTCCAATTATTATCGTCGATGTTCCAATTGTGTTAAGGGCCAAAATACTGGCACCTGACAGGTTGATATTTCCTCCAATAGTTATGGTGGGTGCTGTAGCAACTCCATTTAATGTTATTTGCCCCGAGCCGGAATTGGTAACAGAAAGATTTCCATTAATAGAATTGAGAAAGCCATTCATGTCTACTGAGGTCCCGGCACCCAAAGCGCAATTAAAAATTACATTGCTGAAAGTCTGGCCCCAATTTCCCCCTGCTGTTGCTGTCATTGAACCATTATAACCATTAACGGAAATGGTTGAACCACTGTCCCAAGTGGCTAATGGTACGATACCTTCGGTCTGTCTGGATTCGTGATTATAAGTAGACCCAGCGTAAAAATGGGTATTTGTGGGCGAGTGACCTTCACTGTCGGCTTTGTTGTCAATTGTTAACGTACCAAAAACGTCAAGCTTCCCGGAGCTGCCTATAGCTTGGTTGTATGAATTCCTTGTATTGGCTTCAATCGTCAAACTTCCTGTGTTACTAACGATCAATGTCCCATCAATAGTTAGTTGATCCAAAGCAACGGTTATGTTAATAGTAACTACATTGCCCGCCGAGATTGTGACTGCACTATTCTTAAATGGGAGCTTGGTGGCGGGTGGCCACGATCCGGTTTTTACATCATACGTTTGCCATATGCTAAGATCGGTCCAAACACCACTATTTTGGGTGCGATAGTCACGCCTTGCGGGTGTTGTGCGAAATATAGGATCAGAGGCCGAAGCCGAAGTAAGATAAACTTTTTTATCTGTTGTCGAAGGCGAAGCATTGGTACCGTTGTATTCATAAAATCTGAAATAGTACGTTGTTGCATCATTTAATCCTGTAACGGTTACGGTAGTGCCAGTGCCGTCATACACTACGTAGTTGCCTGTTCCTATTTCGGTTCCTGAGCCATACAATGCATTGGCAGTAAATGAAACACCGTCCACGGGATTTGAGTCGACTGCAGCTCCTTCATGAATTACAACAATACGCCGTGCGCCGTTGCCATTTACCCAATTGATTTGTAAGGAGCTTGCCGAGTCTGCGGGGAATGGAGTTGCGGCCAAGGTTGTTTGCAGGGAAGGCCTGGTCGTTTGATTGTTAGGATTATTTGTCGTGCTTGTAAAATTATAGGTGTTGGTCGAGCCGCCCGTTGTATAATCATAAATCTTAAAATAATAATTAACATTAGTCGTGAGTCCTGTTACCGTTACAGTATTCGAGTTTCCTTTATACACCACATAGTTTCCGGTTCCAATTTGCGTACCGGAACCAAACGTCGCGTTTGCAGTGTAGACGGTGGTACCAGTGACTGGATCAGCATTCACAGGAGACCCGGCATGAGCCACCACTAATCTATTGGTTCCAGTACCAGACGTCCAACTTAATTGCATGGTGGTTGCTGTGATGGAAGGAAAAGTGATGTTACTGGAGTTTGCAGGTGTTGGATTAGTCGTTTGACTGCCGGTTGTTCCGGGGGTAAGGTACACAGTCTTGTCTGTAGCACCGGTTGAAGATCCAGCATAACCGTATATATCAAAACTATAACTCGTTGCTGGGTTAAGATTTGTGACTGTTACTGAGTTACCAGATCCATTATACACAACCCGTCCAGCAGCACCTATCAAGGACCCGGAACCGTAAGCAGCATTTGCTGTGTATACAGATCCATCTGCCGGATTTGTCGCTGTACCACCCGGGCGGGCAACAACGATCCGGTTAGCACCATCGCCACTTGTCCAGTTTACCGTCACACTGTTATGACTTACATTTGTGAAATTGATACCTGAAGCCGGAGTACTGGGCCGCGTGCTTTGATTATTGGGATTTTGCGTGGCAGTCACTGTGTAATAATTAGCACTTGTACCCGTACCGTTGTATTCATACACTCTGAAATAATAATTGGTGGAAGGTAAAAGTCCGGTGATTGTTATCGGGCCAGGTGTATTATTGTTATACACAACATAGTTTCCTGTAGCGGCTGATGTTTCACTCCCCGAACCAAAAACGGCACTTGCTGTGTAGTCAGTCCCATCAACAGGGTCATGATTGACGGCAGCACCTGCACGGCCAACGATAATTCGTCGTGCACCGTTTCCATTTGTCCAAGTAAGCGTCAAGCTTGTAGGCAAAATAGACGCAGTAGGGGTGAATACAATGTTCGAAGCCTGCGTTGTAGGTTGAGCCACGACAACTATAAGTACAGAGGGGTCTGACGTTACAGGAGGAGTACAGGTGGAATTGGTCACTTCCACAGTGTAGGTTGCCGCATCACTTGCACTCACGCTTGGAATGTTATAAGTAGACGATGTTGCTCCGGCGATAGGATTTCCATCCTTCTTCCATTGATAGGTAGTGCCCGAAGCTGGCGCTACTACTGAAAAAGAAGCTGCTGAACCAGCCACCACCGTTTGAGAAGCTACGGGTTGAGTTATGATTGATAACGTAACGGTGACAGCTCCGGATACTGAACTTTTTTGAGTGCAGCCATTGGAATTTGTAACGACGCAATAATAGTACAAGGTACCTGCTGAACTTGATGAAGGTGTAAAATTGTCAGTCGTAGACGAAGATGAGTTTGTCTGAACCAATGCGCCGCCGCTGTTCGTGGCCGTAGTGTTGCTGTACCATTCGTACTGAGTGATGCTTCCACTGCTTGCCGAAGCGGAAACACTTAAAGATGGTGCAGGATCATTTACAGCGCAGATTAAGGGTATGGACGATGCCGGCTGAGCCGTAATCGTTGGACTGGAATTAACGGTGATTGCTCCGGAAACATTGCTGGTTTGATTGCCACAAGGTGCATATACTATGCTATAATAGTATACAGTGCCGGGTGTTGTAGTAGAGGGTGTGTAGCTATTTGTAATGGCAGACGGTATTAACGTACCGCCGGAATTTGACGGACTGCCATTACTGTACCATTCATAGGAACTGGCCGTTACGTTGGTGGAGATAAACAACGCAGTGGCAGCGTCATTCTGGCAATAATTTTGAGAAGAAGTGGATGGATGCGCTATGATATTGGTTAAGGCATTCACAGTTATTGTTGAACTACCCGTTGTTGAAGCAGTTGTCGTGCAACCTGCGTCTGTAAAAGAAGAAATGGTGTAGGTCGTGGTGACTGATGGCGTCACAAGTTTATTCCATGTACCGCTGCCGGTACCAGTGACAGTTTCTCCGGTGCTTAATGTTATCGTCCAGCTTCCGTATGCTGTTACGTTGCCTGACAAAGTTGTGCTGCCTCCCAAGCAAACTGAAGTACTCGCACTGGTAATAGAAACTAGAGATCCAACTGTAAAGGCATTGCTAAGCGTGGACGTTACTGTGCCCGGAGGTTCAGCCAAGGTTCTAACTTGAATACTATAATTCGAGCCAGATACAGTTGCTGGGGGAATCGTTACCGTACGGGAAATTGTTAGAAAAGCTCCCGTACTATTACCGGGCTGCGTAGTTGAAGTAAAGGAGGTTATCTGGGTAGAATTTAAAAATACATAATAAACGGTAGTTGTCTGAAATCTATTACCATTGGTACCATTAGTTACTAAAAAAGATAAATCCACTGTGGAACCTGCGCACGCCTGGGTTACGGGAATACTTGCCTTAGTTACGCTTACATTAGTTATTGTCTGTCCCCACGCCTGCCCAACCGATAACATTAATATCAGTCCGAGTAGCAAAGCAAATGGCTTGCTCAGCAAAAAGTGGAAAGAATTCTTAAAAAAATTCGATAAAAAAGGTTTCATACCGTTGTTATTTTCTACTTACCCTGCCTTAACCTCTTAAACTTCAATAGACTGTTGTGTTGCCACACGGCCGGCTCAATGTATTAAAATTGCCCTTGAATCAATGTAGAGAGACTGCCCCAATTAGGCAGCCTCTCTAAAATTTTGATGATGTTTTTAATATT
>DATHIE010000831.1:0-2992 GCA_035316905.1 Chryseolinea sp.
TTTCAAACCAAAAATGTCCTCGAAAGAAATTTTTTGAAGATTGAAGGGGGTCGATTCGGAACCATGCGCGGGGTTGCAGGATTCAGATTACCGGAATTACGGAACGAAAATACCAAGGGATACATCGCATCTGAGATATTCACGTCTGATGGATATGTTGAGAGTCCACAAAAATTCCACAGGTTCAATGTTATGTCAAAGATCTCGACACAGATCAATGACGATAAAGTTGTGTTTGGTTCAACATTCTTTCACAGCCGTTGGGATGCATCCGGTCAAATTCCGGAACGAGCTGTTGAATCTGGTAGCATTTCACGCTTTGGATCGATCGACAATACCGAAGGTGGAGAAACAAGTCGTTTTAACCTCTACGTAAAACATGTTCATGAATTTAACACTGGAGGTTATTTCAGCCAGCAGGCATATGCGGTCTCCTACCACTTCAACCTGTATTCAAATTTTACATTCTTTTTGAATGATCCCGTAAATGGTGACCAGATCCAGCAAAAAGAATCGCGAATGGTATATGGTTACCGGGCTAATTATTACCAGGAAGGATCTTTTTTAGACAAGTCTCTTCGAACAGAAGTCGGTGCGGGATTTCGTTTCGATGATGTAGCTAACATTAAGCTTGCTCATACCGTGAGGCGTACATTCCTGGATAATTTCAAACTCGGAGACGTTGACGAATTAAACACATATGCATATCTGAACGAGACGATTGACTTTCCTCAGGATCTGAGCGTCACGGCCGGGCTGCGTTTAGACTATTTTACATTCAGGTATCGAGATCAGATTAAGGACGCCGTTAACCTGGAAAGCAAAGCAATTGTCAGCCCCAAGCTGAGCGTAACGTACCAATTAGATTCAAAGACACAGCTGTATGTCCGCAGCGGATTTGGATTTCATTCCAACGATGCCCGTGTTGTCACCGAAAATACAAAGGACATTCTGCCCAAGGCATTTGGTGTTGACGTCGGTACGACATTAAAATTGACAGAGAAGCTGCTCACAAATTTCGCGATCTGGAGGCTTGATATGCAGCAGGAATTTGTTTACGTGGGTGATGAAGGAGTTGTAGAACCCGGTGGAAGGACTGCGCGCGAAGGAATTGACCTGTCCCTGCGATACGAGATATCGCGATGGCTATTTGCTGACGTCGATCTCAACCTCACGCGATCCAGAGCTAAAGAACAGCCCGAAGGCAGTAATTACATTCCATTGGCCCCAACTTTTTCAACCATCGGTGGATTATCCTTCAGGTTAAAAAACGGATTTAATGGAAGCCTTCGCTACCGGTATCTTTCTGACAGGCCCGCAAATGAGGACAAAAGTGTAATGGCCAAGGGATATCTTCTCGCGGACGCAACCCTGAATTATACCCAACGCAGTTTCGAGATGGGGATCTCGGCTGAAAACATTTTTAACATCGATTGGAATGAGGCTCAGTTTGACTCTACCTCAAGGTTAAAAGATGAGACTAACGCTATTTCGGAGATTCACTTCACTCCGGGTACACCTTTGTTTATTAAGTTGAAGTTGAGCTTTAGTTTTTAGTTCGAACAAGCCGTCGCCCCGACACGTCGGGGGCGGCTTTATTTTTTTACTACTAGCAACAGGTCCAGAGCATTCGTTGCATCGTCGACGACGATATAATCCTCGTGCTTGATGTCTGTTACGAGGCCGCGATCGCTTGATTGAAGCTTATTCCGGTTCCACCGGTTCAGAATTTCATATGGGATCCGAAGAATAGATGCCGGTAAATTGTGTTGAAGGTCAAAGATATCAAAACGCGTAAAACGCCGCACCGACTTTTTGTTCTCTTCGTAGTACTTCATCACTTTCTCATTCCCTGCGATACCTTTCATTTCCACATTGTTGAAGAATTTCTTGGCAAGCGTGCTTAGTTCATCCGGAAGATATTCACGCACATGCCAGGGATTTCTTGAAAGCGACATCTTCCTGTTGGGAGTTGTAATAAGGGCGACGCCGTCTTTCTTAAGTACCCGGTGGATCTCCTGCAAGTACAGCGCATCGTTTTCTATATGTTCAATCACCTGGAAGCTAACCACAAAGTCATAGGCGTTGTCTCCCAATGATGTCAATGGAGGAAGGTTCATACTGATGAATTTCCCCCTCGGAAATCTTTTCTGCAGACCATCAATTGCCTCCTTGATCTTGTCCACCGCCGTAAAACTGGTGACGCGTTCCAACAAAGTGGCGACACCTCTCCCTTCGCCGCAACCAATTTCAAGAATATCACCCCGAACGTAGTCGACCGCCACAACATACGCCTTGAACAGCCGTTGATGGATGGGATTATCAGAGGCAATTGCCTCGCTCGTGATCTCTGTGGTGTAAACTTTAGCCATAATGGCCGCAAAATTAACGGATTTGGTTGCGTTCGATATGCAGATTATTGAAATTTTGAGGATTATTGAAAAAAGTTATCCATTAATCGAGACATCTCTGAATCAAAAATTACTCACTTCATTGTTTACACTGAACGTAGTTTAAAAAACCTTCGTTAATTTGATGGTATATGCGATATGCTCTGGTAGTATTACTTTTCTTTAGCGTCGGCGCCCGTGCCCAGGCGCTTCGGGATGTCAATTATAACTTTCTTTACGATCCGACCGAACCGTTCACGCTATCCATCAAAATCGTCCGGTCGGGCGCAGGATGGACCGCTCTTTATAATTTCACGCTGAAAGACTCCGCACAACGCTTGGATCAATATTTCCTTACGTGGGATCTCCGTCCTTCGATCGATGAAAAACAAGGAACTCCCATCGAGCAGTCAGCGATCAAAAAAACCACCAGTTCCAACGTACAGCAAGTAGGAGAAATCAGCGTTCCCATATCCTCGTCTCAACAAGTTCTCTCGGTCAGGGTGCTTAACAATGCCGTCAAACGTGCCTGGATGATGTACCGGCCCCTGGATCCAAATTATCCCGTCAATACTTATCTGACCAGCATGGGCAAGCCTGTC
>DATHIE010000832.1:0-7195 GCA_035316905.1 Chryseolinea sp.
CAATGCTAATGAGAGAAGCTTCGAGGTATGGATATGATCTTCAACCCGTAACGATATGATTATCAAACACAACTGACCAACGTCATTGTAAGCGCTTCTTCTCTGTCATACAACTGCGCACAAGGAATGGATTTTGCAAACCAGATAATAACTGGTGAATCCTCACGCGAAGGATCTGCTTCAACCTTGTGCAATGCTGCTACTAAAGAAACCCTTCCTTACGTTTTGACAGATCCTTCGCGATAGAATGCATCTAAGAATGCCAAAGGCGTGCCTCCATTTCAAGTGCGCAAGTTTTAATCCTGTGCGAAGGCGCTCCGGAAGACAGTCAGAAAGTGGCGCTAGGACAGATCCTTCGGAATTACTCCGCTTGTTTATAAGGACGGATTTTCGGTATCCACCGTGGCACATTCTGTTTGTAGATCCTGTACTCCTCGCCAAATCGCCTCTCAAGGTCAGGCTCCTCCTTCAATATGAAATAGATGGTGTTTATGATGAAGAAGAGTCCTGCCCACCATAGTATGGCTGTGGAGTTAAAAAAACACGCTTCGCCAGTCAAAATAAAAAACACGCCAGTGATCATTGGGTTGCGACAATAACGGTACGGGCCGACGACGACAAGTTTTTGAGTGGGGCTCCATGGGGCCAGGCTACCCTTTCCGAACCTTCCGAACAAAGAAATCGTATACAGAAGCATAAAAATCCCGGATATTCCGATTGCCAAGCCAGAAACTTTCAAGAGTAGATCATGTGCTGGTAGCAGGGGCCGTTGTGGTTTGTATATAAAGTATGGCACAACGACCGACATGGTGAAAGGCAATAGCAGAATATCTCGAAGATGTCTCCAAAGAGAGGGATTATTCATTTTATACTACTTGTTATAAAATTAAACAAAAATCCGGGGGTGATTTTTTGCAGATTGCCGTAATCGTCGCGATTGAAAATATTAAATCAGTTTTTCCGTTATCTATTGTTGATGCGTGACTTTCAGCAAGATAAATTTTCCTTTCAATAACATTGTTTTCTATTTTGGAGATACACGAAGGAATAGTGTAATTTTAAGCCAATGATCATTCGGATTTTCGAAAATGAATTTTTGACCTGCGAGTTGGATGATTCTCTTCCCGTTTTGCGCCACCGTTGGAAGCGCGCTACAGATGGAGAGGATTTCAGGTCCAATTTGTTAAAGGTATTGGCGGAGTATAAGAAGTTAAAGAACTCTTATTCTTTGCTGGCCTGGCTGGCCGATACCACGCTGCTGGGAGAGCTCGACGAAGAAACGGAACATTGGTTGGTGGATGTTTGGGAGGACTTGTTGTTTGCTCAGCGTGAAGTAAAGATCCATGCCGTAATCCTGGGGAACAGTATATACGCTGACTATCCAATGGAGAACTTCAAGCAGGATGCAGAGCAAAAATTCCACACCTTCGACGTCCATCTCGGTGTGTTCTCAAGTCAGCAGGAAGCTTACGAGTGGATAAGAGAGCAACAGCTTATCATTTCGAAAAAATAATACGCATGACTCCAATAACGGAGTTGTGATACCTCACCCTTCGGCCCGTGTTAAGAATTGGTATAATCGGATTGGGCGACATCGCTCAGAAAGCATATTTGCCCATCCTAAGCAAGAAAAAGATCCAATGTCATCTCTATAGCCGGAATGAAGCCACTGTGCGCCAGGTTGCGCAGAGGTATAGGTTCAACAACACTCATTCAACTCTTGAATCGTTAATAAGCAGCGGAATTCAGGCTGCTTTTGTTCACACGGCAACATCATCACATTTTGAGATCGTTGAAAAGCTTCTCAATAATAATATTCACGTCTATGTGGACAAGCCACTGACCTATGAATTGCACTCGAGCGAAAAGTTGATTGCATTGGCCGAAGAAAAAGGTCTGATACTTTTGGTTGGATTTAACCGGCGGTATGCACCCGCCTACAGACAGCTGAAGACTTTAGCGAACCACAACATGGTTGTGATGCAGAAGAATCGTCAATCCCTTCCGGGAGATGTACGGACATTCGTTTTTGACGATTTTATTCATGTTGTTGATACGTTGCTTTATTTCTTTCCACATCACATTGAAAGGGTAAACGTTTCAGGGAGAAAAAAAGGCAATATGCTTTATCATGTGGTAATTCAGTTCAGCTCATCAGGAGGCGCTACGGCTATCGGGATAATGAATCGCGATAGCGGTACAGCGGAGGAAATTCTTGAGGTATTTTCGCCTGAAGCGAAGATGGTAGCATACAATGTGACGGACGTCTTTACTCATCAGAATAAACAAATCATTAAATCTGGCACGGACGACTGGACATCCACTTTACATAAGCGGGGCTTTGAACAGATCGTCGATGATTTTCTTGGTGCGGTTGAATCCGGAAAAGCTCCGCAGATCAACACAAAAGACCATTTGCGTACACACAAGATCTGTGAAGAAGTAGTGGAAAAGTTGCAATTGATTTGAAGTTATCCCCTGTAATTTCATTTAAAAACAATGCTTACATTGCGAGCCAAAACTAAACCGCATGTCAGGCGCCTGGCTTCACGAAAAATCTATTGTAGTTATCGGTGGAACGACAGGGATCGGCCTTTCAGCAGCCCTTGCTTTTGTAGAACACGGCGCGAGAGTTGTTGTTGTCGGTCGTAATCCTGAAAGCGTCGAGAAGGCTGCATCCGTTCTTGGCAACTATGGATTGGCAATAGCAGCGGATGCATCGCTGCCCGAAACGGCCGTCAACGCAATCGCAGCTTGTAAAAAAAAGTTTGGCAGATTTGATGGTCTCTATCATGTGGCCGGTGGCAGTGGCCGGAAATTTGGCGATGGTCCATTGCATGAGATCTCATTAGACGGTTGGAATCAAACACTTTCATTGAACTTAACCTCACTGATGCTTTCGAATCAGGCAGCGGTGAAAGCGTTCCTTGATCAGAAAACTCCTGGAACGATCCTCAACATGGGTTCCGTACTTGGATTTTCACCGTCACCAAAATACTTTGTCACACATGCTTACGCAGCGACAAAGTCCGCCGTTATCGGATTTACAAAATCCATTGCCGCCTATTATGCGGAACACAATATCCGGATCAATGCGTTAACGCCTGCGCTGGTGGAAACACCGATGTCGCAACGCGCTTCGAACGATGAACTCATAATGAGCTTTATAAAGACAAAACAACCACTTGATGGAGGACGTATCGGTAAGGCGGAAGATCTGAATGGGGCCGCAATCTATTTCATGTCGGATTATTCAAATTTTACCACCGGTCAGATACTTTCTGTTGATGGGGGCTGGTCAGTAAGCGAAGGACAATATTGAATTTCAATGCAAGCAAGACGCGCGATAGGAATTGATCTGGGGTGCACAAACATAAAAGGTGTGCTCGTCGACGGCGAAGGCACGATTATTAACGAAGCAAAGGCCGAAACCAACGAAAAAGATGACAAGCATTGGAAAAGTGCTGTCACCAATATGATACGCGGTTTCATCAAGGAATCCGGAGGTAACGTTGATGCCATTGGCCTCTCCGCTCCCGGGCTGGCCGATCCTCACAATCAATGTATCTCATTCATGCCGGGAAGGTTGCCTGGACTTGAAAATTTTATATGGGCTGATGTCATCAAGCAACAGGTGTTTGTACTGAACGATGCGCACGCAGCAATCATGGCCGAGGCTACGTTTGGAGCAGCTAAAGGACTCAAGCACGCAGCACTGTTGTCATTGGGAACCGGTGTTGGAGGAGGTATCCTTATCGACGGGCAGCTCTATCAGGGCGTATTTCAAATGGCAGGTCATATCGGTCACTCGACGGTGGACGCTGATACCCTTAGCCAGGACGTTACAAATATGCCGGGAAGCATAGAAAATGCTATAGGAAATCTTACCCTTCCGGAACGCTCCTATGGAAGGTATCACAATACGGAAGATCTCGTAGACGACTTTCGCAAGGGAGATCATATTGCCACGTGGATCTGGCTCTCTTCGGTGCGGAAGTTAGCCGTCACGATTGCCTCCGTCATTAATATTCTCTCGCCGGAAGCTATTATCCTGAGTGGCGGAATCATACAAGCGCAGGATGCGCTGCTGGAACCGCTGCGTGAATTCCTTTCACTTTATGAATGGAGACCTGGAGGAAAGCAAACTCCCGTAAAACTCGCTCTTTTCTCTGACCGCGCCGGCGCGATAGGCGCCGCAGGTTTCGCTTTATCAAAATTGAAATAGTAACATGACACCAACACAAGATTATCTGCAGAAATGTAAGGATATTACCGAAACCGTATCGAAGCAGGAATCACAGATACAACGGGCTGCCCAGTGGTTTTCGGAAACGATCCTCGCGGGCAGAATGGTACATGTTTTTGGCTCTGGCCACAGCCGTATTATGGTTGAAGAAATGTGGCCGCGTTATGGATCATTCCCCGGGTTTAATCCAATCGTCGAACTTTCACTTACATTTCACAATCTCGTGGTTGGCGCCAATGGACAACGTCAGGCGATGTTCCTGGAAAATGTTTCCGGCCTTGCCGAACGTATCCTTAGAAATTTCGATCTCAGCAAACAAGACAGCGCACTGATCATTTCATCGAGCGGATGTAATATCGTGCCGATTGAAATGGCTGAGCTTTTTCAAAAGAATGGAATTCGTGTGGTGGCAGTGCTCACCAAACAACACTCGGAAAAAAGTAAGAGCAAACGAGCCGACGGCAAGAAACTTGGTGACTTCGCTGATCTCATTCTCGACACCGGCGCTCCTGCTGGCGATGCAATGGTTTATGTTGATGGTCTGGATACTCCGGTCTCTCCCGGATCAACAGTGGGAGGTGCTATGCTCATCAACTGCATGAAAGCGGAAACAGCAAGATTATTGACAGCGGGTGGACAACCTCCGTTAGTTTTGAGTGGCGCAGCCGTTGTGGGTGACAAGCGTGCCGTTGAACTATTTGAAAACGCTTACGATGAACATGCTCATCGCCTTTCTCGTCTCTATCAGAATGTGAAACAGAAATAAAATTATCACTATGCAACCAATACCTGTTCGCACCACTGTCGTCGGAAGTTATCCCTTTCCGGGATGGCTCGAATTTGCGGTAAAAAATCTCGATGAGTTCGGCAACGCAGACAAGGAAGAAATGATTGACGATGCCGTGATCGCAGCGGTACATGATCAGGTAGCCGCCGGTCTGGATGTGATCACGGACGGCGAACAAACCCGGCTGGATTTTAACCTTTCCTTTTATGGCTATCTGAAAGGAATCAAAAAAAATACCGACGAGCTCCGCCGATTCGGACCGGCTGCACACGATCAGCGGGGAAAAAATTCTATCGTCGATACCATCACAGCACCAAATGGCCTCGGCGTGGTGAAGGAATACAAACGCCTGCAACGCCTCGCTCCTGCTGGACCAACGTTGAAAGCAAGCGTCCCCGGACCCTACACATTGAGTGGAAGGCTGCTGCCTAATTCACAATATCCCGACCGTTATGCAGTAACTGAAGCGCTGCTTCCAATGATAAGGAAGGAGTTGGAAGATCTGGTTGCCGCGGGTTGCAAGGAAATCACCGTTGATGAACCTTCCATGAGTTGTTATGCATACAAGGAAGACACAAAACGTTTTGTTGATATATTTAACCGTACGGTAAGTTCTATTTACGGTAAGTGCCGACTTTCAACTCACCTCTGCTTTGGCAACTTTAAGGGAAGGCCTGTGGGATACCGGAGCATTGCACCGATGTTACCCGACTTCCTTGACCTTAAGATCGATGAAGTCCACGTCGAGATGGCTAACCGCGAATTCGCGGAAATAGAACTACTGAAAGAGTTCGCTCAAAAAATGGATGTTGCAGTTGGCATCATCGATGTTAAGAATTACTACATCGAGACCGTTGACGATGTAGTGACAAGAATAAAAAAATGCATGACCTACGTTCCTGCCGAAAAACTGG
Organism: Chryseolinea sp.; assembly: GCA_035316905.1. GTDB lineage: Bacteria > Bacteroidota > Bacteroidia > Cytophagales > Cyclobacteriaceae > Chryseolinea. The sequence goes on from DATHIE010000832.1 coordinate 5,948, forward strand.
CCGTTGCCCCGGATTGCGGATTGAGCCAGACTGCCCGGTGGGCGTCCAAGCAAAAACTTGCTAACATGGTGCAGGGAGCAAAAAAAGTTCGAGAGTCGTTATAACTATGTCAGGTCATAAATTAATTCCGGCGTTTTCCAGTGGCGAAGAACTGCAGAGCCAGATCCAGGACGCAAAATCAAAGGCTGGAAAAGGCCATTTTGACATCTGGTGGTTAGGTCAAAGTGGTTTTCTTATTCAATGGGATGGAGCACTGGTTCTTTTTGATCCCTACCTTTCAGATTCTCTCACAAAAAAGTACAACGGTACCGATAAGCCTCATGTGCGCATGAGTGAGTTAGTCATAGCTCCGACATTGTTGAACAATATTGATATCGTGAGCTCCAGTCATAATCACACCGATCACCTGGACGCGGAAACATTAAAGCCGATATTAGATTCAAATCCAGGTATCTCATTTGTTATTCCTGAAGCAAACAGGGCTTTTGTCTGCGACCGATTGAAATGCCCGTCGGATTTCCCAATTGGCTTGAACGACGGCGAAAAATTCACGCTCAAGGGGTTTACTTACCACGGAGTGCCTGCTGCTCACAACACAATAGAGCGCGACCCCCAGGGCCGGTGTAAATTCATGGGGTTTGTAGTGGAGTTTGGAAAATGGGTGATCTACCACAGCGGCGATACATTGTCGTATGATAACATCGTTGACGTTCTGGATCCATTTAAGATCGATCTGGCGTTTCTACCCATCAACGGAAACGATCCTGCGCGCGGTGTAGCTGGCAATCTTAACGCGCGTGAAGCAGCAGAGCTCGGTCACGCTCTTGACGTGCGGCTGGTGATTCCCCATCATTATCACATGTTTGAATTTAATACCGCCGATCCGCATGATTTTGAGCAGGAGGCAAACCGCTTAAAGGTACCTTATCGCGTACTCAAGTTAGGCGAGCGTTTGCAGTTCAAGTAGTTCATTACTTACTCCGGCATTTTTCCGTGATAAATTCCCTGTAGTCTTTATCATTCTTCAGGATTGCGAAGAACTCACCGACATACTTTTTAAGACTTTCTGTTTCCTTAGGATTCAGAACCTTCTCATGAAGATCTATTATACCGTAAATATCTTGCTCGCGTCCAATAAATTCCTGACGCACATATTCGGCCACTTTCGGATTTCGGCAGTAGCCTTTGTACGCTCGCTCACGCACAGTTTTTACCTCCCATTTCGGATCCACTGTGGCATAAGGGGCA
>DATHIE010000833.1:0-21809 GCA_035316905.1 Chryseolinea sp.
GTGGGAAGCAGGATACTGCCTGTAAAGATTAATGACCTTGATCCAGACGATAAGGCTTTGATCGAGTTGGAATTAAATGGTGTGCTTCGTTCGGTCGAATTCATCTACAAAGAGCCGGGCGTTAACAGACCCCTTGAAGCAGATGACAATGAAACAAAAAATCTGAATGGCACAAAGTATAGGAATCAGGTTAATAAGGTTGCGAATGCTATCAAGGAAATCATCAATAGCATCAAGCGGCACGATGCGCCAGGTGTGGCCGTTTCGAAAGGAGTTGAACGTCCAGCTCGTCAAAGTTCCGGTATCAGGAAGTCAACTATTGCCATGGCGGCCGGCTTGTTAGTTGCAGTTGCCGCGTTTGGTTATTTCATGCTGCCCGCTTCAAAGCCTGAAGAAACGAGAAGGGCGTCAGACAAGTCTATAGCTGTCCTTCCCTTTGCAGACCTGAGCGAGAGAAAGGATCAGGAATGGTTTTCAGACGGCCTTACTGAAGAATTGTTAAACAGTCTTGCCAATGTCGAAGAGTTGAGAGTAATTGCCCGAACCTCTTCTTTTGCCTTTAAAGGAACGAACATTCCAATTCAGAAAATTGCGGATAGCCTTCACGTATCATACATCCTTGAAGGATCAGTAAGGAAGCAAGGTGAAAAATTGCGTATTACGGCGCAATTAATTCAAGCGTCGGATGGCTCCCACATTTGGTCGCAAACATACGATAGGCCAGCCACAGATATTTTTTCTATTCAGGAAGATATCTCGAAAAATATTTCGACCGCTTTAAATGTCTACCTCGATGAAACGAAACGCGAGAACATGTTTACAACGGGCACTCATAACGTTGAGGCCTATGAAGCTTACTTAAAGGCTGTTTCATTGTATGAAGCGGCCCATGCTGACCGATCGCTAGACCTCCGGGAATGCAATAAGTACTTTGAGAAAGCCATCGCACTTGACCCCAGCTTTGCTGCACCTTACTATGGCCACCACGATTTATTTGCACATTACATAATGAATAGGTCTGGTAGTGAACGGTCCGACAGCCTCACTACCGATAGAGCGAGGAGTCTGATGCAAATGGATCTCAATAGTGCGATCGCCAATGCACGTAGCGAAGAGGAAAAATTGTTTTATGAAATTGACCGGACTTTTCTTTCCGATAACTGGACCGCCTTGCCTAGACTCATTAAGAAACTCGAATCTGATGAACAGATCATTCGTGCTTTTTCCCGGCGTTCCGGATGGTCGTTTATGATATTAATGGGCATTGACCAGAAAGACCTTGCGCGAAGACTTCTGAAGTATTATTCTGACCTTAACCCCCTCGACATCAGAAGAACGTTTTTTGAAATTTATTTTCTGGTGGCTCAAAACAAACCAGACAGCGCCCTTATCAAGTACAATGAAATAAGGGTTATTAATGAGAGTGATCCTTTGGTTCTTTTAATGGAATCAGACCTACTCATCCACCTCGGAAAATATAAAGAAGCATACGATCTAATGCGGTCGAAGCTGCCCGCTGATAATACTGAACTACTAATGATACGGGCTTGGGCCGGCGAAACGCAGGACGTAAAAAAGATAGTATCATCGATCAAGCCCACAAAGCGACAAACGCTTCAACTCGCGAATTTATTTGCATTAATCCACAAGCAGGCCAAGGCAGATAGTCTGGCTCATCGGCTCGATGCCGAAATGTTAGGCCCGCAATTCATAATTGACCGGCTGTTTGGGCTCTATGGCAAACTCCCTTTTAATTTAAGCGCTACTCCCAATTTGTCAGCTCGACTGCGTGAGGCGGGAATCGATCTCGAAGATTATCAGAAAAGAAATTTTATATCGCTTCCAGCTGCGGTTCAATGAGAACTTCCAGCAAGGATATCGATCATAGGAGCATCAGGCTTCAATTCTTTATCAACAACCCCGAATGATCCGGCCTTGAAATTCCAGTTTGCATAAGCGATTCCATGCTTTTCGAAAATAGCGACCATATCCTTATACCAAGCCAGCTTTTCGGGAACGGTAGATTTATCAATAACACCAAACTCACCACAGTACAACTGAAGCTGCAGTCTTGACGCGAGCGCTATCGGCTTTCGCATCATGTGTTCAAGTGTATCTATATTATAGATTCGTTTTTCCTCAGCTGTGCGTCCGTTAACAACAATTTGCCCAGGATACTTGACCTGACCTTTAAAATCTTTCAACCTTGTCCAGGACGCCTGGAAGTGTGTGAGGTGAAATGGTTCATAAAAGTGAAAGCTTAAGATAATATTCTTGTCGTTTGCTGGAACTCTAAGCTGGTCGAACGTGGTGGCCGACTGCCACCTGTTTGAACCAATGACAAGCACCCGTTCTGGTTCCCAGTTCCGTATTGAATCAGCCACACGTGCCAACAGCGTATTCCATTGCTCCGGATCGTCAGCAACAGGCTCATTCATGAATTCGTAAGCGACCATTTCATTAGGCCACTTGTGCATGGCAGCCGAAAGGTCTTTCCATAACGCTATAAACTTATCCTGCTCTTCAGGTTTCGTCCACAAAGGTTTTTCGTCAGCATTAAAATGATGCGATCTTAAAATGTGGAGATCCAGCACCACACGCAAGCCCTTATCATGACACCAAGTGATACAATCCTCTAATAGCTTAAAAGCATCTTCGTATCTCTTTCCAGTTTCATCCCACATTTGCTCCTCGTCAATTGGCAAACGGATATGATCAAACCCTACAGAATCAATAAACGCAATATCTTGCTTAGTGAAAAAAGCTGCACGTTCTTCGCCGCGACGGCTACTCTGCGATAACCAATGCGCGATGTTGGTTCCGCGCTGGATCTTAAAAGCAGTAACCGATGGCTCTTCATCGACAGTCTCCTTTTGCTTGTCCGACGAACAACTAACGAAAACCAAACAAAGCAGCAGAAATGGAATGATATTTTTATTCATGACATAGAATTATTCAATCGAATTTAGCGGATACTCATCAGAAGGAGAATTTGATTTACAGCAACGGGCTGAATAGTGCGGGCTAGGCCAATTTATCGAGGTCTCGTATCAGGATCTGTTTCCGGTTAAAGTTGATAAGATTTTTTTCTTTGAGCTCGTTCAAAATCGTCGTCACTGTTTGGCGCGAAGTTCCTGTCAGTGAACCAATATCCTGGTGGGTCAACCGCGTTTGTATCATTGTTTCCGAACCAACCTTTACTCCTTTCCACGACGCGGCGTCCCTAAGGAACTCAACTATTCGCGTTCTTGCGTCCTTGAAGACCAGTAGCTCAAGCTTCCGCTCCAGCTTCATCAGTCGCAGACCGATCAGTTTTAGGATCTTAAAGCTAAGTTCCTTGTTTTCATACATCAGTTCCTTGAGTTCAATCGTTGTCAGCGGGCAAATTGTTACTTCGTCAACGGCCCGAGCAAAATCTTTCCTTTTGTCTTCACCTGCCACAGCAAGTTCTCCAAAAATCTCACCGGTAGTTAATATCGATGTGACCACTTCTTCTCCATTTTCAAGATAATGCCCGATTTTTACCCGGCCCTTCACCACCATATAGATATGCGTCGCCGACTCATCAGGCATATAAATAAACTCATCTCGCTTATACTGGCTGAATTTGTGGGTCGTCCCCATCTTTTTAACTTTATGAGGGCATAGGATGTTAAATAGGTTTACGCTTTCAAAATACCAAAGGGCAGCTGTATTCATTTTCTTACACTATGCCGTCAAAATTACTAATTATTAACCTGGAACAGAAGACAATAAGGCCAGGGAAGTTTTCATAAGTTAGCGCAAAATAAAAATTCTATTCATGGCTGATTTACGGCTATCACAGATATGGATCTATCCAATTAAATCACTTGGAGGAATAAGTCTGCAGACTGCGAAGGTGATGCCTAAAGGACTTCAATTTGACAGACGCTGGATGTTGGTTGATTCAAACGGACAATTCCTTACTCAGCGGATACATTCAAAAATGGCGTTGTTCAAAATGTCTTTGGCTGATGGCAAGCTTTCAATAAATTATAAAGAACATTCGATCTCCTTCTCGACCGATCAAACATCAGATATAGCATTCGATGCCCAGATCTGGGAGGACACGGTCTCTGTAACTGAAGTGAACAGTGAACATAACAAATGGTTCTCAGAGCACTTGGGAATAAATTGCAGGCTGGTTCGATTCCCAGAAAAAAATGAAAGACGCGTGGATCCGCAGTACGCTCCCACTGAAGAGCACGTTAGCCTCGCCGACGCGTATCCTTTTTTGATCATTGGACAATCGTCGCTTGATGATTTGAATGAGAGATTGCATGACCCTATTTCAATGAAACGCTTTCGCCCAAACTTCGTATTCACAGGCGGAGAGCCTTACGACGAAGACTCCTGGCGAAACATCTCGATAGGGTCAACGCAGTTCATAGGCGTCAAGCGTTGCGGCAGATGCGCTTTGCCAACAGTCGACCCCGAAACGGGAGAAAAAGGCGTAGAACCCCTGCGCACGTTGTCCATTTACCGTAAATTCGACAATAAGGTCTACTTTGGCCAAAATTTAATAGCGATTGATCATACCGAGGTAAATGTTGGTGATCGGATAACCTTAAAACCTGCTTAAACTTCGCTGCGCCTATTGACTAAAGGCGTAGTCCTGACCATTTTTACTCCATGACGTTCCTCTATCTCAAGGCAGTCCATATCATTTTTATTGTTACCTGGTTTGCGGGACTCTTCTACATGCCACGAATTTTTATTTATATCGTAGAAGCTCATAGCAAACCTGAGCCTGAAAAGTCCATTTTGCTAAAGCAGCTCAAGATGATGGCATCGCGTCTTTGGTTTGCCATCACCTGGCCGTCAGCAATCATCACGCTCGGTATAGGAACATCAATGATCCTTAATCAACCGGAATGGCTGCAACAGGGGTTTATGCATATTAAACTAACTCTGGTTTTCTTATTATACCTGTATCATTTTTCGCTTCACATCATCTTCAAGCAACTTAATATTGATGTTGTTAAATATTCTTCTCAGCAGCTCCGTTTTTGGAACGAGGTGGCGACCCTTTTTTTGATTAGTATTGTTTTCATTATCGTCCTGAAGAATGCGCTCAGTATGGCTTGGGGGGTGATTGGGCTAGTTACAATTTCAATCCTGATCACAGCCGGAATCAGGATCTATAAAAAATTTAGAAAATGAGTATGAGATTCTGTTTTCGAGGGGGATTGACTATCAAGATATTTTACGTCATTGCCGTTGTTGCATTTCTGGAGGGCTGCATTGCAAAAAAAGAACCGCCATTACCGGTTTTCGGAGAACGTGAAGTAACAGGGAAGGATACGGTTTACCACACCATTGCTAATTTCAAGTTCGTTGACCAGGATAGCAGCGAGGTCACCAATGATACCTACAAGGGCAAGATCTACGTGGCTGATTTCTTTTTTACTTCCTGCCGTACCATCTGTCCAATTATGAAGACACAAATGCTGCGCGTTTACGATTCTATACAAAATGATCCGGAGGTAATGCTGTTGTCACACACTATCGATCCCGAGTACGATACGGTCGGGCTATTGCATGATTTTGCCGAACGTCTGGGTGTTGAGAGCGATAAGTGGCATTTTGTGACGGGTAATAAAGACGAAATTTATAAGCTTGCTCAAACAAGTTATTTTTCAACAGCTCTGGAAGATAAATCAGAAGCCGACGGCTTTATCCACAGCGGCGCTTTTTTACTCATAGATAAAGACCGGCGGATCAGGGGGAAATATGACGGCACGAAAGAGGACGATGTTAACCGTTTACTTGGAGATATTCAACGGCTGAAAAAGGAAGGTGAACAGAATTAATAACAGGCATAACATCTCAGGCATCAACATCAAGAACATATGCGCCGCAAGGTGCTTCCTTCTTCTGACGCTTATTGCAGCTGGTTGTGTCTCTAAGACCGGATCCAATGGGCCCGAAACATCCGCGAAGTTCGACCAGTATTTTGTTCACGGTGAACAACTTTATATTAACAACTGCAGCAATTGTCATCAAAAAAACGGGACTGGCCTTGGATTGTTATATCCCCCCATCAATGGTTCCGATTATCTCTTGCAAAATAAGGACGAGGTCATTTGTCTTATGCGTAATGGCAGGTCCGGAGAACTCATTGTAAATGGAAAAAGCTTCAACAAGGAAATGCCCGCCATGCCTTTGCTTTCCGATCTGGAGATTGCAGAAATTGCAACGTACATCTACAATTCCTGGGGAAACGATGAAGGAATCATCGAAGTCAGCAAAGTCTCATCCGTGCTTGCACAATGTGACTCATTGCCTTAGAAATACTTAAGCTTAATGTCTTGCTTGATGTCCTGGTCGACTATAGTGATCTTGGCCTTTTCAAAAGATGGAGGACCAAATGAACTGAGTGCATTATTCCCGAAAGCGAATCCCTCCTTAGGTATGCCAAGGGCGTTGGAATCCAACTGTCCATTTTCATTTTCGTCGTGGATCACGCTAAGTGCATAGTCTCCGGGTTGCAGGTTTTCGAAGACTACTGTCACATCCTTGCCTGTCGATTTAATAACTCTTTTTTCTATTGGATTTTTTAAGTAGTCGGCCTCAGTCGTAAACAAGCCAAACTGAATCGAACCCTTCTTGGATTTTATGTTGTTGACATGGATCTCAATGGATGATTGTGCGGATGTCTCAAACCAGCTGAGGACAAGCACGAACCCTATTGCACAACACGTTATATATTTCATAGCAAACTTTTCCGTAAAATTCCTTTCCCCTAAGCGACATTCCAAAATAAGGCTTCCGAACTGTTTATTATGGGCCCTCAGTTGTCCTATTTGCCCTCTAAAACGGAATCCATAAACGAAATTTGTGCCATTCGGCCCAGATTTGATCAAAAAAACAGAATTTTTATCAGGAAAAAAGCGTCGTCCATACTACCTAACCAAGCGTCTGGCCTCCGGTGTAATTCATGTATACATTGGCATCATCTTGAAATAGCAGATAGTACGTTATTTTGTAACTTACCTTATCACAATCCATACTAAACATGGCTACGATCACATTAAAAGTAAACAACAAATCCTACACGGTTGACGCCGACCCCAAAATGCCTTTGCTTTGGGCGATCCGCGACTTAGTTGGGCTAACGGGCACGAAATACGGCTGTGGTATTGCTCAATGCGGCGCATGCACCGTGCACCTGGCTGGTGTACCGGTTCGATCATGCTCAGTCCCTGTTTCGGCAGTTGCAAATAAAGAAATCACAACCATTGAAGGCATTTCCTCGGATAATTCACATCCTGTTCAACAGGCATGGATCCAGGAGCAAGTCCCTCAATGTGGCTATTGTCAGTCCGGACAAATCATGGCAGCGACCGCATTGCTGAAGAAAACTGCAAGTCCGACTGATAAAGATATTGACACTGCCATGCAAGGTCATATCTGTCGATGTGGAACGTATCCTAGAATACGTAAGGCTATCAAAACTGCGTCTGCTCTGATGAGTCAGAAAGCATCGGTCAAATAATGTTTCCTTTCGGTCTATTGGAAACCTCAAACAATAATCAAATGACTAAGAATATAACAAGAAGAAACTTCATAAAGATTTCAGGTATCACTGGTGCAGCGCTTAGCCTTGGGGTCTATTTACCGGCGAATGCAAAAGACGCTGAGATCGTGAACGTTGATATTGCTGAAAAATCCGGCATCGATCTGAATGCATGGATCTCGATCGATACCTCAGGCAAAGTAACGATTATCAACCACCGGTCGGAAATGGGTCAAGGCTCATGGCAGGCTGTTCCTCAGATTATTGCTGAAGAACTCGAGGTTGATCTTAACAAGGTCAATATAGTTTTTGCAGAAGGCAACAACGCTAAATACGGAAGCCAGATCACAGGTGGTAGTTCTACGGTGCGCGGATCTTACTCAAAACTTCTCAAGCTCGGCGCGACGGCCCGTGAAATGTTGACCGAGGCAGCCGCAAAAAAATGGAATGTATCCAAGGCCGATTGTTATGCTGAGGATGGACACGTCATCCAAAAATCCACTGGCAAGAAATTTCACTATGGAGAACTGGTGGCAGACGCATCGAAGCTCGAAGCACCAAAGACGGTAAGGCTAAAGATGCCGGAAGAATACAAGATTATTCGCAAGCCATTGCAACGCCAGGATGTTCCGCTGAAGACAAACGGCAAAGCGATATTTGGTCTCGATAAAAAACTGCCGGGAATGCTTTTTGCGTCCGTCGAACGCAATCCTCGTTTTTGGGGAAAGGTGAAAAGTTTTGACGATACTGCGGCTAAGGCAGTTCCAGGTGTAAAACATGTTCTTGCGGTTAAGATGAAAGTATTCTCTCAGGACCGTGAAGGTGTTGCGGTAGTTGCAGACTCAACCTGGGCGGCAATGCAGGGACGAAAAGCGTTAAAAATAGTTTGGGATGACTCCGGTTTTGATCATCACAGCACAGATCAGCTATATGGAGCGATGCGCAAAGATGTGAAGTCCGCAAAAGGAAACGTCTTCCGAACCAAAGGTGATTTTGACACTGCATATCAAAAATCAACAAAGAAAATTGAAGCGACATACGAGACGCCCTATCAATCCCATAGCAGTATGGAGCCCCTCAATTGTATTGCCGATGTTAAGGGAAACAAGTGTGAGATCTGGGGTCCGATTCAGGCTCCAGACTGGGTCCGCTCAGATATCGCTCGCTTAATGGAATTGAAGTTTGAAGATGTTACTGTAAACATGACATTCCTCGGTGGAGGATTTGGAAGAAAAGCTTTTCTCGATTATCCACACGAAGCTGCTGTCATCTCAAAAGCGATAAGTGCGCCGGTTCAGGTTATATGGACACGTGAAGATGATATGACGCAAGGTCCTTTCCGACCTGGCATGGTTTATCAATGTAAAGGCTCTGTTTCCGAGCACGGAGGTATTCAGTCATTTGAAACACGAATGGCTGGACAGAATATGGATCAGCAGGGTCCGGGTGCAGACAAGGATTCGTATAACGGTAACGTTGTAGAAGGTTTCCCCGAGCCATACTTTAACACACTTCCGCACTACAGGTTTTCTGACATTCCTTTGATTACGCCAGTGCCAGTAATGTGGTGGCGTTCGGTGTATTCATCTACTAATGCTTTTGCTTTTGAAAGCTTCCTGGATGAACTGGCAATCGCTGCCGGCAAGGATCCTCTGGAATTCAGAAGAAATCATTTTATGGACCCGACGTGGAGCCCTGACAAGATCAGGTATCATGAGCTTGCCAATAAGTTAGAAGAAGTCAGCGGATGGAAATCGCGTGGAAAGAACGCTGGATTTGGCGTTGCTATCACTGAATGTTTTTCAAGTATTGTCGGACAGGTGGTTAAGGTTTCAAAAAGTACTGATGGCAAGGTGAAGATAGATAAAGTATGGGCGGTCATGGACTGCGGATGGTTCGTTAACCCTGACATTGTACGCGCGCAGGTTGAAGGAAGTATTGTGATGGCACTTGGTGCAGCAGTGACGCATGAAACTCATTTCGCAGATGGTAAAGCGGTAGAACAAAATTTCAATACTTATAAAATGCCGCGAATAAACGATACTCCTGAGATTGAGGTGCATATCATGGAAAATGATGAAAAAGCCGGCGGTGTAGGAGAACCAGGGTTGCCTCCGTTTACGCCAGCACTGACCAACGCAATTTTTGACTTGACTGGAAAACGAATCAGAAAGTTACCATTCAAGCTTGAGGAAGTATAAAGCTTTTCGAACGAAGCAATCGAGTTGACGGTTGCTTCGTTCATTTTTAATAAACTATAATTTAACTGATGAATTTGATGAAGAAGGTTGTTTTTGGTTCAATATGTGCATTGTTATTTTGCTCGATATCATCTTTTGCCCAAAAGTTCGATCTCAAAGCAAGTATCACTCGTGGTAAAGAGGTTTACACCGCGCAATGCATGTCCTGCCACCTGGAACAGGGTGAGGGCATTGAAAATGTGTACCCACCGTTGGCTAAGTCTGACTATCTGATGGCAGATAAAAAGCGTTCCATAGATCAGGTGCTGCACGGTGTAAACGGCCCAATAAAGGTTAAAGGGGTCGACTACGATGGTGTTATGACCGGATTTGAGATGCTCAGTGATCAGGAAGTAAGTGATGTATTGAATTACGTGCGTAACTCATTTGGAAATAAGGGGGGTGCCATAACTCCCGATGAAGTTAAAGCTTCCCGCAAATAATGGGGCCGATGGAATGAAAGAGTTTAAGTCCATAGTAACTGAATACAAAAAGATAAACTTTGCTGAACGCAAAGCCGCGTTGGCAACTGTTGTCAAAGTTCGGGGCTCATCATACCGAAGTCCTGGTGCCAGGATGCTGATCACAGATGATGGTAAATGGGTCGGTTCGATCAGCGGTGGATGTCTTGAAGGAGATGCACTGCGCAAGGCTAGACAAGTGATGGCGGATAAACTTCCGTTCACAGCTACTTATGACACACGTGAAGAAAGTAATCAGAACCTTGGTATCGGACTCGGGTGTAACGGGGTAATTGATGTTCTCATCGAGCCTCTTGATGCGCACGATGAAAATAATGCTGCAGCATTCTTTGAACGAATAATTTCCACAAATTCTCCCCTGGCGCTGGCAACCGTGTTCGCCGGACACAAAAAACTTACCGGCAAGAAAATTTTACTGTCGCAGCAAGAGACCAAATGGGATGAGTTGCCGGACTCCGAATTAAAAGATCACATCATAAGTGATCTTCGTCAATTGTTTGAGTCAAAACAATCTGAGGCAAAAAAATACAAGACCCACGAAAACGAAACCGAAGTATTTATTGAACTTTTGCAGCCGTCAATCTCAGTCATAATTTTTGGCGGTGGATTTGATGCACGCCCCGTCAGCCATTTAGCAAAATCACTTGGGTGGGAAGTCACCGTGACTGACGAGTGTGTTGCGCACATTGCTCCATTATTTTTCCCTACCGCTGACAAACTCTCGCTCTGTCAGAGAAGTTTCATCGACCGCGACTTCAACATTACTCCCTATACCGCATGCATACTGATGTCGCATAATTATGAGTACGACCGGGATGTGCTGAGGAAATTGATCAAAACATCAACGCCTTTTATCGGGATACTGGGGCCTCGAAAACGCTTCGATAAAATGCTGGAGGAATTCAGCAAAGAGGGTATTGAATTGTCGACTGATGATCATGATCGCGTACACTCGCCCATTGGGTTGGATATCGGAGCGGAAGCCCCTGATGAAATAGCTGTTTCAATAATCGCCGAGATCCAAAGTAAATTCTCGAATCGTTCCGGTGGTTTTTTGAAATATCGCAATGGACCAATACATCAGCGCGATATCGTAAGCGATCAGATCTTCAAACAGGTGTATCTCAACACAGACCATATCAAATCAGTCAAGGGAAAATAGATGTTGCTTATGGAGCGAGTGGCTCTCATGGTTATGACGCTATTGAGCGCGTCTGTTTGCGCTCAGGATGTTCAAAAGGAAATCAATGACCAGGTATGGAAGCCTTTCATTGAGTCATTCAATTCGTTCGATACGAACCGATTTATGGCTGTTCATTCGCGTGATGTGGTGCGATCACCAAGGGATGCCAAGGTTCTGCTATCGTGGGATGAATATTTCAAGCAGCAACAAGCGGGAGACAAAAAACAGAAAGAGAACGGCAGCACCCGCCTGATTGAACTTCGCTTTACAGAACGTATTGCCAATCCAAAGCAGGCCATTGACGTGGGGATCTATAAAACGACTGTTAAGAATAAGGAAGGGAAAACCTCTTCGTTTTACGTTTCCATGTGGTATTACGCAAAGAAGGATCAGCGTGGAAAATCCTTGTTGACACAGATTCATCAGAAGGAAATACCATAACCGACAAGGATTTTATGGCTGCCGGTTCGCTATAATGATGTTGTGACGAGTAACTTTTTAGGAGCCTCCCCTATAAATCGATTCTGATTTTACTATCTTGAATAAATGGCATTTACCGAAGACGAAGCCGATTCAGACTATCACGTTGACGAGCACGAGTCCAGGATCTCGATTATTCTTCTTGCCGCGGGCTCCTCATCGCGAATGGGACAGTCAAAGCAGTTGTTGGAAGTTAATGGCACTCCGCTCCTTCTACATTCCGTGCGAGCAGCTCTTGAAAGTGGTGCGAAGAGCGTCAATGTGATACTTGGGGCTAATGAACCTGCGCATCGGGAGGTCATCCGCAATCAGCCCGTAAGTGTGATTTCGAATCATTACTGGAAAAGCGGAATGGGAAGTTCGATCAAGGCAGGACTTAATCATATCGTTAGAAAATATTCTGATACCGAAGCTGTGATCATTATGGTTTGCGATCAACCAGCTATCAATGCCGCCCATTTGCATGGCCTGATGTCCGCTTATAAAACATCACGTAGCCCAATCGTTGCATCTGCATATGCGAGCACGGCTGGTGTACCCGCCTTGTTTTCAAGGGCATTCTTTTCGAACATCCTTATGTTAAAGGACGAGCAGGGTGCTAAGAAGATTATTGAACAATTTCCAGAACAGCTTGTTAGTGTTGATTTTCCTGACGGCTCGTTAGACCTTGACACTGGCGAAGACTATCAAAACTATTTAAAGCGCAAATAAAAAAGTCATTCCCGAAGGAATGACTTTCACAATTACGTTAAATTCTTTTCTGTTACACCTTGATTTCAACATCAACGCCGCTAGGAAGTTCTAACTTCATCAGGGCATCAACGGTTTTAGCGCTATTAGAATAAATATCTACCAGACGCTTGTATGTGCAAAGTTGGAATTGCTCACGTGCTTTTTTGTTCACGTGAGGTGAACGAAGCACTGTAAATTTCTCCTTTTCAGTAGGCAACGGAATCGGTCCGCTTACTACAGCACCAGTAGCCTTCACGGCTCTCACAATCTTTTCAGAAGACTTGTCTACAAGGTTGTGGTCGTAAGACTTCAGTTTTATTCTAATTTTTTGGTTCATGGTATTTGTGTTAAGGAAATCGTCTAAATCCTTTTTAGTTAAATCACTTTGCTAATGCTGCACCTTTAACTTCTTCAATCACTTTCTCTGCGAGGTTCTTAGGAACCGGTGAATAATGAGAGAAAGTAAGCGAAGCAGATGCCCTACCTGATGTAATTGTTCTAAGGTCGGTTACATAACCGAATAACTCAGACAAAGGAACATCAGCCTTTATAACCTGTGCGCCTGAACGAGTGTCCATCCCTTTCATAACGCCACGTCTACGGTTAAGGTCACCAGTTACCGAACCTGTGAATTCATCAGGTGAAAGTACTTCCACGCTCATGATTGGTTCGAGAAGCTGAGGAGCACATTTCTTAGCTGCCTCTCTGAATCCGACCCGAGCTGCTAGCTCGAAAGACAATGAGTCAGAGTCGACGTCGTGGAAAGAGCCATGGTACAGCCTGACTTTCATCGAATCAATCTGGTATCCAGCCAATGGACCGTTTACCATTGATTGCTCGAATCCCTTTTGAATTGCAGGAATAAATTCGCGTGGGATCACACCACCGACGATGTCGTTCTCAAACTCAAGACCATCCTTACCATCGCTGGTGTCTGGGCGAGGACCAATCTCAAATACGATGTCAGCAAATTTACCGCGACCACCAGTCTGTTTCTTGTATACCTCCTTGTGGTCAATTGTCTTCGTAAGGGCTTCTTTATATGCAACCTGAGGGGCGCCCTGGTTGATCTCAACTTTAAATTCACGCTTCAGACGATCGATAATAATTTCAAGGTGCAACTCACCCATACCACGAAGGATGGTCTGGCCAGTCTCCTGGTCAGTGTGCACGCGAAGTGTCGGATCTTCTTCAACCAACTTCGAAATCGCCATACCGAGTTTATCAACGTCGACTTGTTTCTTGGGTTCAATCGCGTAACCAATAACAGGTTCAGGGAAGACCATAGACTCTAATACAACTTTGTGCTTTTCATCACAGAGTGTATCACCTGTCTTTATATCCTTGAATCCAACTACCGCACCAATATCACCTGCCGAAAGTCTTTCGATCTGGTTTTGCTTGTTTGCGTGCATCTGGAACACTCGAGAAATCCGTTCTTTTTGCTCAGAGCGAGTATTAAAAATATAAGAGCCTGATTCCAAAACACCGGAGTATGCTCTCACAAAACAAAGACGTCCTACGAACGGGTCAGTAGCGATCTTAAATGCCAATCCCACGAAAGGACCCTTTTCATCAGGCTTAATTGGAATTTCAGCATTAGTGTCGGGATCTGTACCGACGATCGTATCCTTATCCATTGGTGATGGCAAAAGCTCCATCACATAATCGAGCATGGTTTGAACTCCTTTGTTTTTAAAGGATGATCCACAAACCATTGGCACGATTGCCATGTTTATTGTCGCCTGTCTGAGGGCAGTCAATATCTCTTTTTCGGAAATCGAGTTAGGATCGTCGAAGAATTTCTCCAACAATGTCTCGTCATATTCGGCTACGGATTCCAGGAGTTTCTCGCGATACTCCTTAGCTTCCTCAACCATATCTTCAGGGATCGGAATAACTTTGTAAGTCATCCCCTTATCATCTTCATTCCAGATAATCCCTCTGTTGTTCACCAAATCAACAACACCCTTAAAGTTCTCTTCTGCACCGATAGGTAACTGGAGAGCAACCGCCTTGCTTCCTAACTTCTCCTTTACCTGTTTGCATACACCAAGGAAATCAGATCCGGCACGGTCCATCTTGTTTACAAAACCAATACGTGCAACCTTGTAATTATCCGCAAGGCGCCAGTTGGTTTCTGATTGTGGTTCAACTCCGTCTACCGCGCTAAAAAGGAATACAAGTCCATCCAGTACGCGAAGTGAACGGTTTACTTCAACCGTAAAATCCACGTGTCCTGGAGTATCAATGATGTTAACATGATAGTCATTATCCCTGTACTTCCAATATACCGTCGTGGCAGCAGACGTGATGGTAATACCTCTTTCCTGCTCTTGCGCCATCCAGTCCATCGTTGCCGCGCCATCATGCACCTCGCCGATTTTATGGTTCACCCCGGAATAGTACAGAATACGCTCCGTCGTGGTGGTCTTACCAGCATCAATGTGCGCTGCAATACCTATGTTCCTGGTGAATCTTAAATCTCTTGCCATGTATCTGTGTGAATACTATTAAAATCTGAAATGAGAAAAAGCCTTGTTTGCTTCAGCCATACGGTGTGTATCGTCCTTCTTTTTGATAGCAGCACCTTCGCCTTTTGAGGCAGCTATTATTTCAGCAGCCAGCTTATCCATCATTGTCTTTTCGCCGCGCTGTCTTGCATAGTCGATGAGCCATTTGATGCAAAGGTTGACCTTGCGCTCAGGCCTGATTTCAACAGGAACCTGGAACGTCGCACCGCCTACTCTCCGGCTCTTTACCTCAACAGATGGGGTCAGGTTCGCCATGGCGCGTTTCCAAACTTCAAGACCACTTTCACTTGTCTTCTTTTCGACTTGCTCAACGGCATCATAAAAGATGTTGTAGGCAACGCTCTTCTTGCCTTGCTCCATCAGATAGTTCACGAATTTGGTCACCAGCGTATCCTGAAACTTTGGATCAGGAAGCAAGTATCTTTTCTTAGGTTTTGACTTTCTCATCTCTCGTAAGAATTATTTTTTCTTAGCCGGCGCAGCAGCTGCAGCTCCAGCTTTAGGTCTTTTTGCTCCGTATTTTGATCGGCTTTGTTTACGTCCATTGACACCAGCGGTATCCAAAGCACCACGAATAATGTGGTAACGCACACCGGGAAGATCCTTTACCCTACCTCCACGGATCAACACGATTGAGTGTTCTTGCAGGTTGTGGCCTTCTCCAGGGATGTAGGCATTCACTTCCTTACTGTTTGTGAGACGCACCCTTGCCACTTTCCGCATAGCTGAATTTGGCTTCTTTGGAGTTGTCGTGTAAACACGGGTACATACTCCCCTGCGCTGGGGGCAGGAATCCAAGGCCGGAGACTTTGACTTAAACGTCAATTTCTTCCTTCCCTTTCTTACAAGTTGTTGAATGGTAGGCATTTATATTTTACTTAATAAACCTTTCAAAAATTAGGACTGCAAAGGTATTTAAAGGCAGACAGCTTGCAAAGCGTTTTTAAAGATTTTGGTTAACACGCTTGCGACACCTTCAACCCGGGAGGCCCGAAAAGGGCTAAAATTTCGAAAAACGGCGTTTTTGGGCGAAAAAGTGATTCGGCCACTCAAAATTAACGACTGAAAGGCTTATGCCTCTCCAATGGTACCTCCAAAGTTCATGGGAAATTTGGGCATATCCTCAGTTCTTTTAATAGGCCCAAAGCTGCCTTCGTACTTCTCAATGTTATCCTTCAGGGCTAACAAAAAGCGCTTGGCGTGCTCAGGAGTGATCACGATGCGCGACTTAACTTTAGCCTTTGGGACTCCGGGCATCAGTCGGATAAAGTCGATTACGAACTCGCTGTTTGAGTGAGCGATCATCGCCAGGTTTGAATAAATACCCTCTGCAATTTCCTCTGAAAGCTCAATATTGATCTGGTTCTGGGCCTGAGGTTTGTTCTTAGCGTCTTCTGCCATAGTGCACTTTTATAAAAAAGGGTTGACTCCTCCCGGAATCAACCCTTTATGTTTCATCGCTAGATTAAACTTGAAGCTCTTTCTCCCGGTCGCGGGTCCTTTCCGTTGCAGCGCTCTCATCGTACTCATCTTTATGGGTAACAATGACATCGTTGTATTTACGCTGACCAGTACCTGCCGGAATAAGGTGTCCGACGATAACGTTCTCCTTCAATCCCATTAACCAGTCAGTTTTTCCACGAATAGCAGCCTCGCTCAATACCTTCGTTGTTTCCTGGAATGAAGCGGCCGACAGCCAGCTTTCAGTCTTCAGTGAAGCCTGAGTAATTCCTTGCAACGTTGGTCTGGAAACTGCAGGCATCGCGTCGCGAACCTCAACAAGTTTCTGATCCTTCCTGCGAAGAACAGAGTTCTCATCACGGAATTCGCGGCCTGTTATGATCTGACCTGGTTTCAGATTCGGCGAGTCGCCAGCGTCTATAACCACTTTCTTGTCAAGTATCGTGTCGTTGTCTTCTCTGAATTGAAGTTTGTCGACATACTCGTTAGTAAGGAAGCTTGTATCTCCCGGATCGATAATCTCAACTTTTTGCATCATCTGGCTCACGATCGCTTCAATGTGCTTGTCATTGATCTTCACACCCTGCAACCTGTAAACCTCCTGGATCTCGTTAACAAGATATTCCTGAACGGCAGTCGGACCTTTTATCGAAAGGATGTCAGAAGGAGTAATTGATCCGTCTGACAACGGCTGGCCTGCACGTACAAAGTCATTATCCTGCACAAGGATGTGCTTAGACAGCGGTACGAGGTAACGCTTCTGAACGCCATCACGTGATTCTATAAATATTTCGCGATTACCACGCTTAATACCTCCATAGGTAACAACACCATCAATTTCACTTACTACCGCAGGGTTCGACGGGTTACGTGCTTCAAACAATTCAGTCACCATAGGAAGACCACCGGTAATGTCGCGAGACTTACCCATTGTACGAGGGATCTTGGCAAGCACCTGGCCCGCCTTGATTTTATCACCAGCATCAACCGCAAGGTGAGCACCGACAGGAATGTTATATCCTTTCGTGTCAGTCTTGCCCTTAACAATGATCGCAGGGTTCTTAGTCTTATCGCGGGTGTCCGTGATAACTTTCTCACGGTGACCAGTCTGTTCGTCAGATTCTTCCTTAAAAGTTATGCCTTCGATGATCGCTTCGTATTCGATCACTCCGTCAAACTCCGACAGGATAACAGCGTTGTAAGGATCCCAGTAGCAAAGCTCGTCTCCCTTTTCAACTTTCTGACCGTCTTTCACCTTAATGAACGCACCATAAGGTACGTGATTGGTAATAAGCACACGGCTCTTCTCCTTATCCAGAACTCTGATCTCACCAGTTCGTCCCATCACCACTTGTGCGGGCTTACCTTCGCGATCAGTTGTTTCAATCACACGGATACCTTCGAATTCGAGTACTCCGCTGAATTTAGCTTTGATGTTTGCTTCGACAGCGATGTTCGACGCAGTACCCCCTACGTGGAAAGTACGAAGTGTAAGCTGCGTTCCAGGTTCACCGATGGATTGAGCTGCAATAACTCCAACCGCTTCGCCAACCTGTACCATTCTGCCGTTTGCCAGGTTACGTCCATAACATTTCGCACAGCCGCCTATACGGGACTCGCATGTTAACAACGACCTGATCTCAACCTCTTCAATATTTGTATCCTCAATTTGTTTTGCCAATTCGTCTGTGATCTCTTCGTTAGCTTCACAGATCAACTCGTCAGTAAGGGGGTCGTAAATCGCGTGAACGGTTACACGGCCAACAATACGCTCTGAAAGTGGTTCAACGATGTCTTCATTGTCCTTCAGTGCTGTGACCTTAAGTCCGCGCAATGTGCCGCAATCCTCTTCAGTAACCACAAGGTCCTGAGCAACGTCAACCAAACGACGTGTCAGATATCCTGCGTCAGCAGTCTTCAATGCGGTATCGGCAAGTCCTTTACGCGCACCGTGTGTAGAAATGAAGTACTCCAATACATCCAATCCTTCTTTAAAGTTGGAGAGGATCGGGTTTTCGATGATTGATCCCACAGAACCTGCAAGGTTCTTCTGAGGCTTGGCCATCAATCCGCGCATACCACCCAGCTGACGGATCTGTTCGCGAGAACCCCGTGCACCTGAGTGCATCATCATATATATTGAGTTGAATCCTTGCTGATCCTCCTCGAGTTGCTTCATCAACGTGTTTGTGAGCAAAGTGTTTGTACGGGTCCAGATATCGATAACCTGGTTGTAACGTTCGTTATCTGTGATAAGACCCATCATGTAGTTACTCCACACACCATCAACTTCTTCCTGAGCATTTGCCACCAGCTTGACTTTTTCATCAGGAACTTTCACGTCGTTGAGACCCATCGACAAACCACCTTTGTAGGCCATCTGAAATCCCAATTCTTTGATGTCGTCGAGGAACTTCGCTGCTTTTGCCTGACCTGCAATCTTATACACGTCGGCGATGATGGTTTGAAGTTTCTTCTTAGTCAACAGTTCGTCAACAAAACCTACTTCCTCTGGAACGTGTTGGTTGAATATAACACGACCGGCTACCGTCTCAATCACTTTTGACTCAAGTTCACCTGTCGCCTTATCTTTTACTTTAGCACGTACTTTTACGATGGCATGCTTCGAGAGTCTGCCTTCGTTGAAAGCGATGATCACTTCATCAGCAGAATAGTAACGCTTGCCTTCTCCAATGATAGCATGTTCGGCGGTACTCTTTCTTCCTTTTGTCAGATAGTACAAGCCCAACACCATGTCCTGTGACGGAACGGTAATTGGTGCACCGTTAGCAGGGTTAAGGATATTGTGTGAAGAAAGCATCAGCATAGAAGCTTCTAATATTGCTTCCTGACCAAGAGGCACGTGAACGGCCATCTGGTCACCGTCGAAGTCGGCGTTAAATGCCGTACATACGAGAGGGTGCAACTGGATAGCTTTGCCTTCAATCAGTTTAGGCTGGAAAGCCTGGATACCCAAACGGTGAAGCGTTGGAGCACGGTTCAGAAGAACCGGATGTCCTTTCAACACGTTTTCCAGGATATCCCATATAACAGGATCCTTTCTGTCAACTATTTTCTTTGCGGACTTCACCGTCTTCACGATACCTCTTTCGATGAGCTTGCGAATGATGAATGGCTTGAACAATTCTGCAGCCATATCTTTTGGAAGTCCGCATTCATGAAGTTTCAACTCAGGACCTACCACGATAACGGAACGGCCAGAGTAGTCAACACGCTTACCTAAGAGGTTCTGGCGGAAGCGTCCTTGTTTTCCTTTCAGCATATCGCTGAGGGATTTCAACGCACGGTTTCCATCAGAACGAACGGCGTTAACTTTCCTTGAATTGTCAAACAATGAGTCAACAGCTTCCTGAAGCATGCGTTTCTCATTTCTGAGAATCACTTCGGGAGCTTTGATATCGATAAGTCTTTTCAGACGGTTGTTACGGATAATTACGCGGCGGTAGAGATCATTGAGATCTGACGTTGCAAAACGTCCACCATCCAACGGTACAAGTGGACGCAACTCAGGCGGGATGACAGGTACCATTTTAATTACCATCCACTCAGGCTTGTTTTCAATTCTGCTTCTTGCGTCGCGGAATGCTTCAACAACCTTCAGGCGCTTTAAAGCTTCAGCCTTACGTTGCTGAGATGTATCGGTTGCTGCCTGATGTCTTAGGTCGTAGGAAAGCTGATCGAGCATAATGCGGCTCAAAAGCATTTCCAACGCATCAGCGCCCATCTTCGCGATAAATTTCTTAGGATCATTATCATCCAAAAGCTGATTTTCGCGAGGAAGTTTATCAATGATGTCGAGGTATTCTTCTTCAGTCAGGAAGTCTAATCTCTTGACCCCATCCTCTTCTTTGGTACCAGGCTGAATAACCACGTACCTTTCGTAGTAGATGATCTGATCAAGCTTTTTCGTAGCAAGTCCAAGGAGGTATCCAATCTTATTTGGCAAAGAACGGAAATACCAGATGTGCGCGACAGGAACAACAAGTTCAATGTGTCCCATGCGTTCACGTCTCACCTTCTTCTCAGTGACTTCTACGCCGCATCGATCGCAGATAATACCTTTATAACGAATTCTTTTATACTTACCACAATGACATTCCCAATCCTTCACAGGTCCGAAAATCCGCTCACAGAACAAGCCGCCCATTTCAGGCTTGTAAGTTCTGTAATTGATTGTTTCCGGCTGTGTCACTTCACCATGTGAACTCTCCAGAATTGATTCCGGAGATGCAAGGCTGATAGTGATTCTGGAAAAGTCGCTGTTGATTTTTTTATTTTTTCTGAATGACATAGGATATGGGTTAAGGCCCCGAATCAATCGGGGCCGTACAGAAAATTTTTAATCCATTGTAATCTCAAGAGCCAAGCCTCTCAGCTCGTGAACTAACACGTTGAAGGATTCAGGGATGTTAGGCTTGCGCATATTCTCACCCTTGACAATCGCCTCGTACGCCTTAGCGCGGCCGATAACATCATCAGACTTGATGGTAAGGATTTCCTGGAGAATGTGAGAAGCACCAAACGCTTCAATTGCCCAGACCTCCATTTCACCAAAACGCTGACCACCAAACTGTGCTTTACCTCCGAGCGGCTGCTGGGTGATAAGCGAGTAAGGTCCGATTGAGCGTGCGTGCATCTTATCATCAACCAAGTGGCCAAGTTTCAGCATGTACGCCATACCAACTGTTACCGGTTGATCGAACTTCTCTCCTGTGAGACCATCGTATAAGTAAGTACGTCCGAATTCAGGGAGGCCTGCTTCAGTAAGCTCGTGCTGCACCTGCTCCAATGTTGCTCCATCGAAGATCGGAGTAGCATACTTCTTATTAAGCTTATGTCCTGCCCATGCCAACACAGTCTCGTAGATCTGCCCAAGGTTCATACGCGAGGGTACACCAAGCGGGTTCAAGCAAATGTCGACTGGCGTTCCGTCCAGCAGGAATGGCATATCTTCTTCACGTACGATCCTCGCCACAACACCTTTGTTTCCGTGACGTCCGGCCATCTTATCTCCCACTTTCAGCTTGCGCTTCTTGGCAACATATACTTTAGCCAACTGAACAATTCCCGTTGGAAGCTCATCGCCCACTTCTAATGTAAAGCGTTCACGCTTGAATTCACCAGCGTATGAATTAC